>NZ_JBBCVB010000009.1:0-190068 GCF_037199905.1 Serratia sp. MMO-28 | reverse complement strand
TGATATTGCTGAGGAGAGGGTGTTTTGAGCATGGCAGTCAGTCCATTTTTTGCACTGACCTTATTAGATCAAAGTCCTGGCCTCACGGCCAGGACTTTGTCATCAATCTGAGGGAGCCGCTGGCTCCCTGCTTTAAACTGCCTTTACGCCTTGCCGCTGCGCGCGGGTTTACGCACCGGCGGTTTGTTTGATGGCGTGCGCTGGCGCGTGATATCGGTATGCTTAGTCAGCGCCGGGCGGGTCTGGCGCTGCAGGCGTCTGGCCTCGCGCTGCTCGTCAAGGCTTGGCGCTGGCACCAGGCACTCACGACGGCTGCCGATCAGGTGCTTCAGGCCCATTTCTTCCAGCGCGCTGCGGATCAACGGCCAGTTGGCCGCATCGTGATAACGCAGCAACGCCTTATGCAGACGGCGCTGGCGATCGCCACGCGGGATATACACGTCTTCACTCTTGTAACCCACCTTGCCCAGCGGGTTTTTGCCGCTGTAATACATGGTGGTAGAGTTGGCCATTGGCGAAGGATAGAAGTTCTGCACCTGGTCGAGGCGGAAACGGTTCTTTTTCAGCCACAGCGCCATGTTCACCATGTCTTCATCGCTGGTGCCTGGATGCGCAGAGATGAAGTAAGGGATCAGATACTGCTCTTTTCCTGCCTGTTTGGAATACTGATCGAACAGTTGTTTGAAACGATCGTAACTGCCCATACCCGGCTTCATCATCTTCGACAATGGCCCTTCTTCGGTATGTTCCGGTGCAATCTTCAGGTAGCCCCCCACGTGGTGGGTCGCCAGTTCCTTGATATAACGCGGATCTTCCACCGCTAAATCGTAACGCACGCCGGAAGCGATCAGGATCTTCTTGATACCGGTTAACTCACGGGCACGGCGATAGAGCTTGATGGTCGGCTCATGGTTGGTATCCATATAGGTACAGATTTCCGGATACACGCACGACGCGCGGCGGCAGGTCTGCTCCGCACGCGGATTGGTGCAGCGCAGCATATACATGTTGGCGGTCGGGCCGCCCAGATCGGAAATCACCCCGGTAAAGCCTGGCACTTTGTCGCGGATCTCTTCGATCTCGCGCACGATCGAATCTTCGGAACGGCTCTGGATGATGCGCCCTTCGTGCTCGGTGATCGAACAGAACGAACAGCCGCCGTAGCAGCCGCGCATGATGTTCACCGAGAAGCGGATCATGTCGTAGGCTGGGATGCGCGCTTCACCATACGCCGGATGCGGCACGCGCTGGTATGGCAGGGCAAAAACGCTGTCCATTTCCGGCGTGGTCAGCGGGATCGCCGGTGGGTTGATCCACACGTAGCGATCGCCATGCTTCTGCATCAAGGCACGGGCACAGCCGGGGTTGGTTTCGTGGTGCAGAATACGTGAGGCATGGGCATACAACACCTTGTCTCCCTTCACCTTTTCAAAGGAAGGCAGTAACACATAGGTTTTTTCCCACGGTTTAGGCTTGGCGGCACGCACAACAACCGGCTTGGCTTCGGGCTCCGGCACGCTACCGTCGGCACAAGGCAAGTCTTCACCGTAAGGATTGGGGATCGGCTCAATGCGGCCCGGCTTATCCAGACGGGTGGAATCCACCCCGCTCCAGCCCGGCAGCGGCTGTTTGCGCATCACGGCGGTGTTGCGGATATCGTGGATATCCTGAATATTTTCACCGGCCGCCAGGCGGTGCGCCAGCTCCACCAGCGGGCGTTCGCCGTTGCCGTAAATCAGGATATCGGCTTTGGAATCCACCAGCACCGAGCGGCGCACCGTATCCGACCAGTAATCGTAATGCGCGATACGGCGCAGGCTGGCTTCGATACCGCCCAACACGATCGGCACGTCTTTATAAGCTTCTTTACAGCGCTGGCTGTACACCAGCGTGGCACGATCCGGGCGCTTGCCCCCCACGTTACCTGCGGTATAGGCATCGTCATGGCGCAGTTTGCGATCGGCGGTGTAGCGGTTGATCATCGAGTCCATGTTGCCAGCGGTCACGCCGAAGAACAGGTTCGGTTTGCCCAAGCGCATAAAGTCGTCTTTATTGCTCCAGTCCGGCTGGGCAATAATCCCAACGCGGAACCCTTGAGCTTCCAGCATGCGGCCGATGATCGCCATGCCAAAACTTGGGTGATCGACATAAGCATCACCGCTGATAATGATCACATCGCAGCTGTCCCAACCCAGTTGGTCCATTTCTTCTCGCGACATCGGTAAAAATGGCGCAGGGCCAAAACACTCGGCCCAATAAGGCTTATAAGAGAACAGTTCACGTTCGGGTTGGATCAGGCTGGTGGTACTCATTACGGATACTCTTGTGCAGGTTAATTTATCGCCGGGCGGCGATTATACGCACTCGCTGTCAAAAGAGCATGGTTATTTCTCAGTTTGATCAGCTATTGACCTCAAACTCATACACATCACTGCGGCACAGGGTCTCGCTGAGCTCCAGCACCTCCCCCTGGCCATTACGACTGGTCTGCAAAATGCGCAATAACGGCATGCCACTGTGAACGTTGAGCAAATCGGCGATCTCATCCGTGCTGGCAACGGCCTTCAAGCGAAAATGTCGCCCTTCTGGCACAATGCCCCGCGATTGCCACAGGGCATAAAGCGAGTGTTCCAGCGCTTCAGGATCGGGCAGAAAATGCGGTGGGATGTAGGTCGTTTCCAGTGAAACCGGGTTGCCATCAACCAGACGCAGGCGGCGCAGTTTAACCACCTCGCTGTGACTCGCCATCTCCAGCGCTTTGGCAACCTCGGCGGGAGCCGTCATCCGAGTACGCAGCAGCCATTGGTTGCTGACGCTGCTGCCATTACGCCGCACCTGAGCGGTGAAACCGTGATCCTGATTGAGGGAGTAACCGATATGCATCGCCACACGGGTACCCACGCCCTGCTGGCGCGAGATCAGCGCTTTTTCTTCCAGCAGCTTCATCGCTTTACTGACGGTTACCCGTGACACATCCAGTGCTTCAGCGACCAAGCGCTCCGGCGGCAGAAAGTCGCCAACCGCCAGCACATGCTGTTTAATCGCCGTTTCAATCGTCGTGGCCAGTTGGATATAACGCGGTGCTGCCGCAGCCTGCAAAAACTGTTGACGCAGCCAGGTAACAAACTCACTCATCGGATCCGCCTTTGATATACGCACTTTCTCCAGCATTGTTTCTAGCATATTTACGCCTTTGGGTGATAACGACGCAGCCTGGGTTTGTGTTGGAATTAGATTGGAATCACATTTTCAAGTATTGGACTTTAATTGGACCTATTTCACGCGTAATCTCACCCTATTGATGTTTCTTCAGCATCAATAGGCACCAACACCAGGGAATTGTATTACATGAAAAATACTAAAAAACCTCACCACGCTATTCTCGGCGCTCTGTATGGGCAAGCCGTGGGCGATGCGATGGGGATGCCATCAGAACTGTGGCCAGTGCAGAAAGTACGTGACTATTTTGGTTGGATCGAGAGTTTCCTGCCTGGCCCACAGGAAAACATAGCCGCAAACGAATTTACCGCCGGAGAATATACTGACGACACCCAACAGGCGATAGCATTGATGGATGCGCTGTTGGCCAGCGATGGCCGCGTCGAACCGGAACGCATCGCCCACCACATTATGCTATGGGCGGAACGCGTCGGAGCCTTTGAGAAAAACATTCTTGGCCCCACCTCCAAAGCCGCACTGCTGGCAGTGCGTGCCGGTACGCCAGTGCTGGAGATCCCCGCCAATGGCGTCACCAACGGTGCGGCGATGCGCGTTGCACCAATCGGTTGCCTGATGCCAAGCAGCAATCTGCCCCAGTTTATCGAGGCCGTGCGGCTGTCATGCAGCCCGACCCACAAGTCGGATATCGCCGTTGCCGGGGCGTTTACCGTCGCATGGGCAATCAGCCGGGCGATTGAAGGCGCGGATTGGGTCACCATCAAGCAGGAATTACCTGAACGGGTAGAGCAGGTACAACGGCAACAGATTACCACCCTCAGCCCGTCGCTCAGCCGCCGTTTAGTCTGGGCGCTGGAGTGTGCGGCTAAAGCCAGTGCGTTACCCGATGCCGACGCGTTGGCAGAGCTGTACCACACCATCGGTGCCGGGATGGACAATATCGAGTCCATCCCCATGACGCTGGCACTGGTTGAACTGGCTGGAACCGATCCGCAACGTTGCGCGGTGCTGGCCGCTAATCTGGGAGGCGACACCGATACTATCGGTGCCATGGCAACGGCAATTTGCGGTGCACTGCACGGAATTGATGCCTTCCCAGCGGAATGGATTGACACCATCAACCGTGCCAATCAGATTGATTTTCAGCCTTACGCAGCGGCACTTACCAGGCTGCGCAACCCGGGATAAATCATATTATGAGTGAAATCAACCGCAATGAGACATGGAAAGTAGAAAGTACGGGGATCGATCGCGTACCTGATGCTGAGCAAACCGGTAAACCGATCGAGCTGTTCTGGGTCTGGTCTGCCGCCAATATCGGTATTCTTGGCGTGGTCTATGGGGCGATTGTCGTCGCCTTTGGTCTGTCGTTCATCCAGTCGATCCTCGCAGCCCTGGTGGGCGTCGCCAGCTTTATTCTGGTGGGTTACACCAGCTTCGCCGGCAAGCGTGGCCGTACTTCTACCCTGACCTTATCGCGGGTGATTTTTGGTTTGAAAGGCAATATTGCCCCCACCACCTTCAGCTGGGTCAACCTGATGGGCTGGGAGGCGGTAAACGTGATTACCGGCACGCTGACGCTGGCGGCACTGTTCCAGGCTGCCGGTATGAGCGCCAGCCACTCCCTCACCGCCTTCAGCCTGCTGCTGTTTGGCGGCCTGACCATCGTGGTCAGCCTGCTCGGCCAGAATACCGTGGTCTGGATGCAGAGCTGGTTCAGCCGGATTTTCGGCACCATGACATTGATCGTGGTGTTGTATATCGTCTTCACCACCGAATGGAGCAAGGTGCTGTCGTTGCCTTCCGGCAGTTGGCTGACCGGTTTCCTGCCAGCGGTTTCGGTGATCGCCGCCGGTACCGGCATCAGTTGGGCCATCGCCGGGGCGGATTACAGCCGTTATCAGAGCCCGCAGTCTTCGGATAAGAGCATTTTTGCCGCCGTGGTAGGGGGTGCCTGCCTGCCGCTGATGCTGTTGATGTTCACCGGGATCCTGCTCTCGGTGCAACTGCCGGATCTCGCCAGCTCCGCTAACCCGATCGCGCTGATCGGTTCAGTGCTGCCGAAGTGGATGGCTATCCCCTATCTGCTGGCCGCCACCGCCGGTATTGTCACCATTGCGGTGCTCAGCCTGTATTCTGCCAGCCTGAACTTGCTGACGCTGGGTGTGAAAGTGAAGCAGTCGCTGGCGGTGTCTATCGATGCGGTGCTGGTGCTCGCGATTGCCATCTACGTGCTGTTTATTTCCGAAGACTTCCTGGGGCCATTTATCTCGTTCCTGGTGTTCTGTGGCGTATTCCTCGCCGCCTGGGCGGCAATTTTCATTCTCGATTACACCAAGCTGCGCCGCCAGCATGGCTACGATGCCAACGCGCTGTATGGCCTGAACGGCCAGAATCGCGGCGTGCGTAAAGTACCGCTGTTCTGCTGGTTCCTCGGTGCCTTCTGCGGGCTGATGGTGACCAAAACCGGCTTCATTGATGGCCCACTGGCTATAGGCCTGTTTGCCGACTCCAGCCTTGGGCTGTTCGTTTCATTCCTGGTCAGCCTGGTGGGTTACGGCCTGTATCTGGCCAGCCGCGGAGCACGCCAATGAGTGAGTTTTTCGCCGTAAAACCGATCCTGGTGCTGGGCGGCGCCGTGGGCGATGTGGTGCTCACGCTGCCCCACCTGCCCCGCAGCGGTGATGATATTGAAGCCGTGCCACAAGGCCGGCAGATTGGCGGCTGCGCCTTTAACGTGGCGCGGGCGCTGCGCCGCCTGAATGTGCCCGTGATCAACGGCATGCCGGTTGGCAACGGGGATTGGGGTGCCGCCATTGAAAGCGCGATGCAGGAACTGGATCTGCCGGTGCTGCTGCGCCATGGCCAGATGGATAACGGTTGGTGTTTGGCACTGGTGGAACCCAACGGTGAACGCACCTTTATCACCATCACCGGCTGTGAGGCCCACTGGAATAAAGCCCAGTTAGCCACTCTGCCGCTGGAGCCGGAAACCGTGGTTTATGCCAACGGCTATGAACTGGTGGGTGAAGCGGGTGAAGCCTTGCGCGACTGGCTGACGCGCCTGCCGTTCGACCAGTGGCGGCTGATCGACCCTGGCCCACGCATTGGCCAACTAGGCGCCGAGTTCTTCGCCATGCTCAGCGACAGCCATACCCTGCTGACCCTGAATCGTGACGAAGTGGCGATCTTGTGCGGTGAAGGCGATGCGGTCAGCGCCGCTCAGCGCTTTGCCAGCGCACATAACATCCGGCTGATCTGCCGTTTGGATCGCGACGGGGCCTGGATTTGCGACGGCAAACAACCACCGCAGCATGTGCCGGTCTATCCGGTTGAGGTGGTCGACACCATCGGTGCCGGTGACGCCCACTGTGCCGGCCTGCTGGCCGGGCTTTCCGCCGGCTGGCCATTGCCGCAGGCGGTCGATCTCGCCAACCGCGTCGCGGCCTGCGTGGTCGCCAGCCGCGGTGCGGCAGGTGCACCAGACTGGCAACAGCTGCAGCAGCGCTTTCCTGCCTGATACGTTAAGGGCCCAGGATCTGATGGGCCCTAACGACGCTTAATGTGCCTTCTGCATCTCCCCGGTCATCTCTTCCGGCCGATGCTGATAGTTGAACGTCAGCGCGAAGATCACCCCCAATACCAGCGTATAGGCTGCAAATACCAGCCAGATGCTCTGCCAGTCTTTCACGCCATCTTGAGTAAAGAAATCCACCACTTCACCGCTGGCGATCGCCCCAACATAAGCCCCGGCACCGTTAACCATGCTCATAAACAGCCCTTGTGCACTGGCACGAATACGGTGGTCGGCCTCTTTCTCAACAAAGATCGCACCCGAGATATTAAAGAAATCAAACGCGCAGCCATAAACGATCATCGACAGCAGCAACAGCACAAAACCGAACCCGGCCGGGGTACCATAGGCCAGGAACAGGAAGCGCAGCGTCCAGGCGGCCATGCTGATCAGCATCACCTGCTTGATGCCGTATTTACGCAGGAAGAATGGGATGGTGAGGATAAAAAACACCTCGGAAATTTGCGACAGAGAAAGCAGCACCGAAGGATAACGCACGCTGAAACTGTCCTGATACAGCGGATTGAACGAGAAATCATGCAGGAACGGATTACCGAAGGTGTTGGTGATCTGCAGTGCCGCCCCCAGCAGCATGGCAAACAGGAAGAAGATCGCCATACGCTTTTGCTTGAACAACACAAAGGCATCCAGCCCCAGCATGCTGACCCAGCTTTGCGAGCGCTTCACGTTGCTGGTTGGGCAATGGGGCAGCGTCAGCGAATAAGCGGCTAACACCAGCGATACCGCCGCAGCCAGGTACAACTGCATATTGCTCAATTCAATTTTGCCAAAGCTGATCAGCCACATCGCCAGAATAAAGCCCACCGTGCCATAAACCCGTACCGGCGGGAAATCCTTGACCGTGTCGCAGCCGTGTTTTTCCAGGCAGAAGTAAGAGATGGCGTTTGAAAGCGCGATGGTAGGCATATACACCATGGCGTTGAACAGCATCACCCAGAACATCACCATCGGCTGATCGACCTGTGCCGCGCAGTACAGCGCCAGCGCGCCGAGCAGATGGCACAGGCCATAGAGGTAGTTGGCCTTGATCCAGCGATCGGCGATGATGCCCGCCAAGCTCGGCATAATCAGTGCAGCAATACCTTTCGAGCTGTAAACCATCCCTACCTGCGCCCCGCTGAAATGTAGGGTATTGATCATGTAAGAACCTAAGGTCACCAACCAGGCCCCCCAGATAAAGAACTGGAGGAAGATCATCACTTTCAATCTGGTTTTTATTGCCATTACCATCACCTTGTTATTCTGATTTAAACGATGATTGACGCGGCGAGGCTCGGCCTCCAACGCGGGGCATTAGGATAAAAATCGGGCTTACAGCGTTTTGAAGAACTCACGGATCAGGCGCATAAAATCGTCTGCCGCCATTGCCGCACAGCTCAACGTCTGCTCATGGGACAGTGGGGTATCCGACAGCCCTTCGGCGTAGTTGGTCATCGCCGACACCACCAGCACCTTCAGGCCGCAATGGCGCGCGGAAAGGACTTCCGGCACGATCGACATCCCCACCACATCACAGCCCAACGTCTGCATCATGCGGATTTCTGCCGGCGTTTCGAAATTCGGGCCGGTATAGGCAGCAAACACCCCTTCAGCCAGCGGGATGCCGACCTTTTGCGCCACCTGCGCCAGTTGCGCGCGCAAATCACGATCGTAGGCATTGGCCAGGCTGAAGAAACGCGGGCCAAAGCGTTCGTCGTTGCTGCCCACTAATGGGGATTCCGGCATAAAGTTGATGTGGTCGGTCAGCGCCACCAGGCTACCCGGAGCCACAGAGGTGCGCAGCGAACCGGCGGCGTTGGTCGCCAGCAGGAACTCACAGCCCAACAGTTTGAAGGTACGGATCGCCGTGGTCATCACCTGCATGCCGCGCCCTTCATAAAAGTGCCCGCGCCCCTTCATACACAGCACCGGCACGCCTTCCAGCCAACCGGCCACCAGTTGCCCGGCGTGGCCGACCACGCTGCTTACCGGAAAGCCCGGTAATTCGGTATAGTCGATGGTGACGGTATCCTGCATGACCTCGGCCAGCGCACCCAGCCCAGAGCCCAGAATCAAGGCAGCGCGCGGTTGAAAGCCGGGTAGACGGGTGCGCAGAATATCGGCACAGGAAAAAGCATCTTCTTGATTAAACATAGTATTCTCTTCTGTGGATCGATAAAGTCATCCCCATAGTAGAGAGCGTTGACCGGCGGCGACCAATACATTCTTGCCCGCTGATTTATTCCATTTGCCTATAAATACCCAGCAGGGAGGCACACACTGATGAAACAGCCACTGCCCGATCCAAGCCGGATTAACTTCCGGCTGCTGCATTATTTCCGCGTGGTGGCGGAGGAGATGAATTTCACGCAGGCAGCGCGGCGGCTGAACATTTCCCAACCCCCGCTCAGCAAACATATCAAGGAGCTGGAAAGCCAGTTAGGCGTGGAATTATTCAAACGCACCACACGCTCCATGGCGCTGACGCTGGCGGGCCGCACGCTGTTTCATAACGTCGAGATGCTGCTGGATCAGGCTGGCAATGCGCTGAATCAGGTGCAGCAACTGGGGCGCGGTGAAGCGGGCCATATGGTGATTGGCATGGTGGGCACATCGGTCTGGGGGGGCCTGATCCCGGCGCTGAAACGTTTTACTGCCCAAACCGACCATGTGACCTGGGTGCTGAATGAACAGACCCCCAGCCAGCAGATCGTTTCACTGCAAAAACGGCATATCGATATTGGCGTATGGCGTGAAGCAAAGCAGCAGGCGCTACCGGGCCTGGCGTGCCAGCTCTTGGCGCGGGAAAAAATTGCGGTGGTATTGCCAACGTCGCATCCGCTGGCGGACGGCACGGCGATCCCGTTGAACGCCTTACAGCATGAAAAATTTATTGTGCTGCCGCCGCACGAAGCCAGCCTGGGGCTGTATTTGCACAATCTGTGCCTGCAACAGGGTTTTGCGCCAGATATTGCGCATCAGGTTAATGAGCCACAAACGCTGATGGCGCTGGTGGCAGAAGAATATGGCATTACGCTGCTGCCGGACAGCTACGGGCGCATCCCATGGCCCGGCGTGCGTTTCTGCCCGCTGCTGGCGGCACCCTCGGCCGATCTGTATGCGATCTATCATGCCGACAGTGCCACACCGGTGGTACGCGCGTTCCTGAAAATGCTGCGCACGCCGCAGGTTTAAGGTGCCGCCTGCACCACAAACTGGCCGGTGGAACCGCGATCGGCCATCTCCAGCGTTTGGCTGTAAAACAGAAACGGGAAATGTTGCGAGGAAACCTGGTTGAAATACACCAACAGCTCGACGTCTCCATCGACCCAAACGGTATCCTTCCAGCCCCGATCTTCCGCCATCGGTTGTGCGCCGTTGACACGTTTCACCAGGAACTGTACGCCCTGAATGTGGAACGCCTGCGGGGTATCGGCATGGATCGTCCAACGCTCCCAAACGCCTTGCTGCGTTTGCACGTCGATGCGGTTCATATCCCAGATAGCGCCATTAATCCCGGCCATCTTGTCGCCCAGGCGGAACTCGCGCGAACGGCTGACGCTGCCCTCCAGCAGTTGATCCGGCAGCAGGCGCATCGGCAGGTTATCTGTCACCAGCGGCAGCAGGCCGGTGGGCCTCAGGGTCAGCACCTGGGTGGAAATCAGCAGGTTGGAGGGTTCGAACAGGCCGCGCAGACGATCCATCATGCCAGCCGCCTCACCGGCAGTCAGAGACACTTCACCGCCATTCGACATGTCGATCAGCACTTCACGGCGCTCCCCCGGAGCGAGCGAAAGCTGCTGTACCGCCACCGGCGCGGGCAGAAAACCCTGGTCACCGGCAATCACGCTGATCGGCCGCCCATCGCTCAACTGCAGCTGGTAGCGCCGAGAGTTGGACGCATTCAGCAAACGCAGCCGGACCCAGCCGCGAGAGACTTCAACATAGGGGTTCTGCACGCCGTTCACCAGCAGCGTATCCCCCATAAAGCCCCCCTGCGCCGGCGGATCGTATACCGGGGTACCAAAGTTATCCAGCCGCTTGTCCTGAATGATCAGCGGGAAATCATCCACGCCATAATGATTCGGCAACGGCAGATTTTTACTGACCTCATCCTCAACCAACCACAGACCGGCCAGCCCGTTGTAGACATGCGGCGCCATCCGATTAGGCGTATTGGCGTGATACCAGCAGGTGGCTGCTGCCTGGCGGATGGGAATAACCGGCGACCAATCCACATTCGGTGACATCATGCGCGCCGCGCCGCCCATCAGGGTGCCGGGCACCTGTAGCCCGCTGATGGTCATCGACACCGGCTCTGTCAGGCGGTTGCTGTAGATCAGCTTCACGTCGTCGCCGCTGTACACCCGCACCGTCGGCCCCAGATAGATACCGTTAACCCCCCATACCGATGCCTTACGGTTCTCCATAAAGGCCCAGTGGGCACGCTGCAGCGTCAAAAACAGCGGCTGCCCGCGGCGGGATTCCAACAAGGGTGGGATGGGTAACAGGGTCTGCGTTGCGCTTGCCTCAGCCCTCAGCGGTACCGCGCCAGCGCACAGCGCCAAGCCCGATGCCTGAATAAACTGACGTCGACTGAGTGACATATTTTCTCCATGAAAACCAAACAAAGCTGTATGAAAAGCCCTGACTGAGCAGGGCGTAAAAGCAACGCGTAATATACCGCCCCCTTTCGCTATAGAGGAGGGGCTGGTTCGCTTTAAACCATTGGCATTGGCCTATGGGTTAATTTTATTTTTTTGCAGCGTCAAGCTGGGCGACTTCCGCATCCAGCAATGCAATTTTCGCCTCCATCAGCTCGTGGCAACGGGCAGCCAGCTCGCGAACCTGCTCTTTGTTATAGGCGCGGGTATCGATCGGCTCCAGCATCTCCACAATCACATGCCCATTATTCCAGCGGTTAAGATTGATTTTACCACTGGTGGTGGAAACGCAAATCGGCACAATCTGCACCCCGGCCGCAATCGCCGCGTGGAACGCGCCGGTTTTGAAAGGCAACAGCCCGCGCCCACGGCTACGGGTTCCTTCCGGAAACATCCAGATAGAAATATCCCGTTGCTTAATGGCTTCAACGACCTGAGCGATAGTGCCATGGGCTTTGGCACGGTTATCCCGGTCGATCAGCAGATTACCGGTCAGCCAATAGAGCTGGCCGAAAAACGGGATCCACGCCAGGCTTTTCTTGCCGACCGTCACGGTGCGCGGCTGCACGATATTGGAAACCGTCACCATGTCGTAGTTATTCTGGTGGTTGGCAATGTAAATGCAGGTGCCATTAGCAGACGCACCGGCAGGCTTACGTACTTCGACCTGCAAACCAAACACCGTCGAAAGGCGGCCAAACAGGTGGCCAAAAGTCGCCACATGACGGGGATTACGTGGGCTGAACAAACAATAAATCGAACCGAAAATACAGACTAGAATACAATATATCACGACAATAATAGCACGTAATATCAATAACATAACCACCTCATTAGCACACTGTCGGCGCGGCGTTTTACGTCCCTGCTGCTCTCGCTATTTTCTCGCCCGTCAGCGTTCGGCACAATATATTTATGTAGCGAAAATCTACCCGTTTGTATCTCCCCTGCCGCTTGACGGCGACAGAGGAGAAAACGGCTTACTCTTCACTCTCACCCGGTAATACCCGCTCTGGCATATCCAGCTCAACCCGGTCGATACGCTGCAGGCCACGTGGTAACAGGGTGCCTTTACGGCCACGTTCAGCACGGAATTTCTGCAGGTCTTCCGGCCGCAGCGTCAGCTTGCGTTTACCCACGTGCAGAGTGATCGAGGTCTGCGGTGGCAGCACAAACAGCCAGGTCAGCTTGTCTTCACCCGAAGCCGCCTGCGCCGACGGTATTGAGACAATCTTGTTGCCCTTGCCCTTCGACAACTGCGGCAGATCGGCTACCGGGAACATCAGCATGCGGCCAGCGGCGGTAATCGACAGCAACATGTCATCATCGCCGTTGATCTCCATTGGCGGCAGCGCCTTGGCGTTATCCGGCAGCGTGATCATCACTTTACCCGCACGGTTGCGCGCCACCAGATCGTTGAAGGTACATACGAAGCCGTAACCGGCATCGGAAGCCATCAACAGTTTCTGCTCATCGGCGGCCATCAGCACCTGCTCAATCGTCGCGCCCGGCGGTGGCGTCAGTTTGCCGGTCAGCGGTTCCCCCTGCCCACGGGCAGACGGCAGCGCCAGCGGATCGAGCGCGTAACTGCGCCCGGTGGAGTCGATAAACACCACCGGTTGGTTACTCTTGCCACGCGCTGCGGCACGGAAGCTATCACCGGCTTTATAGCTCAGCCCGGCAGGATCGATATCATGGCCTTTGGCGCTACGCACCCAGCCCATTTCAGACAGCACAATGGTCACCGGCTCAGAAGGCACAAAATCGTGCTCGCTCATCGCCTTGGCCTCTTCGCGTTCGGTCAGCGGTGAACGGCGATCGTCGCCATAGGCCTGCGCATCGGCCTGAATCTCTTTCTTAATCAGCGTATTCAGCTTGCGTTCGGAGGCCAGCAGCGCTTGCAGATGATCGCGTTCTTTCGCCAATTCATCCTGCTCACCGCGGATCTTCACTTCTTCCAGCTTGGCCAAATGACGCAGTTTCAGCTCAAGAATCGCTTCAGCCTGGGTATCAGAGATGCCAAAACGCTGCATCAATACCGGCTTCGGCTCATCTTCGCTGCGGATGATGTGGATTACTTCGTCGATATTAAGGAACGCCACCAGCAAACCTTCCAGAATGTGCAAGCGTTTCAGCACTTTTTCCAGGCGGTAGTTGAGGCGGCGGCGCACCGTATCGCGGCGGAAAACCAGCCACTCGGTGAGGATCTCCAACAACCCTTTAACCTGCGGGCGGTTATCCAGGCCGATCATGTTCATGTTGATGCGGTAGCTGCGTTCCAGATCGGTGGTGGCGAACAGGTGGTTCATCACCTGATCCAGGTCGATACGGTTGGAGCGTGGCACGATCACCAGGCGGGTCGGGTTCTCGTGATCCGACTCGTCACGCAGATCCTCCACCATCGGCAGCTTTTTAGCGCGCATCTGGCTGGCGATTTGCTCCAGCACCTTGGCACCAGAAACCTGGTGCGGCAGTGCGGTGATCACCGCGCTGCCATCCTCTTTCTTCCAGATGGCGCGCATACGCACCGAACCACGGCCATTCTGGTAAATTTTGCGGATTTCGTCGCGCGGGGTGATGATTTCCGCTTCGGTCGGGAAGTCTGGCCCCTGCACAAACTCCAGCAGATCCTCAAGCGAGGCTCCCGGTTTGTCGATCAGCGCCACGGCCGCTGCTGCCACTTCACGCACGTTATGCGGCGGGATGTCGGTGGCCATGCCGACCGCAATCCCCGTGGTGCCGTTGAGCAGGATGTTCGGCAGACGCGCCGGTAACATCTTCGGCTCCTGCATGGTGCCGTCGAAGTTTGGCACCCAGTTGACCGTGCCCTGGCCCAGTTCACCCAGTAATACTTCGGCGTATTTCGACAGGCGCGATTCGGTATAACGCATCGCGGCGAAGGATTTCGGATCGTCCGGTGCCCCCCAGTTCCCCTGGCCGTCGACCAACGGGTAACGGTAAGAGAACGGCTGCGCCATCAGTACCATGGCTTCATAACAGGCACTGTCGCCGTGCGGGTGGTATTTACCCAGAACATCGCCCACGGTACGGGCCGATTTTTTGAATTTAGCGCTGTTGTTCAGCCCCAGTTCCGACATCGCATAGATGATGCGGCGCTGTACTGGCTTTAAACCATCGCCAATATAAGGTAGCGCCCGATCCATGATGACGTACATGGAGTAGTCCAGATAGGCTTTTTCAGTGAATGTGTGCAGCGCTAAACGCTCAACACCGTCATGAGTCAGTTCACTCATTACTCAGATATCCTCAGACGACAAAGGGTCGATTCTGCCCGCGATAGTAACTCATCTTGTAGGTAGCTGTCACAGATGGTGCATCCATCGGTTTCTGTCACGTTGATGAAAGAAGATCGGCAAAAGTTGCGTTGCCTGCTTTTCAGGCAGATCAGAGCGATAGGGGTAATCGGGTGAGAAGATACGCTGGCAGCGCCGTTGCCATCACCGTGTTCCTTTATGAAATCTATCTGTTCGCAAAATGGGCGCCATACATCAACGTTAGCCATTCTATCCCCACATGCAGAAGCAAGAGATTTACACCCAAACCAACTCATTGAATACCTGGCTCCGTCTTACCGCTCAACATGGAAAGAAATGAAACTGTGACCTATGCTTGTGATGCTTACACACTGTTATAGATAAAGAATTTTTATCCGCCTTTAGTTGAATAATTAAGGAATGCTAATGACTTATCATCTACTCACCCTTTGGGATATAGTGGCAACGACATTTTCGTTCTTCTTTCTTATCGCCTATCTGTTTATTTTATTCCAGGTCGTCTCCGATCTTTTCCGCGATCACGAATTAAGCGGTTTTTATAAAGCCGTCTGGATTGTGTTCCTGCTGTTCATCCCGCTGTTAACTTCTTTAGTCTATCTTATCGCTCGCGGTAAAGGCATGGCTGAGCGGCATCGTGCGCAGGTACAAAAATCGGTCTCTGCTACCAATGAGTACATTCGTGAAGTCGCCGGTAAATCGCCAGCCGAGCAGATTTCTGACGCCAAAAAACTGTTGGATGATGGCGTGATTAGCGAAGCTGAATATCAACAGCTTAAAGCGAAGGCATTAGCCTGATACTTGCACAGATGACGAGCGTCCGTTTCGCGCAGAACGTAAAGATAACCTGCGAATAGCAGCAGCGTACTGGGCCTAATCCCGCAGAAAAAACCACCACCTGCATAACAGGGTTTTGTCGCATTAATGCGGCAGAACCCATTCGTCGCTCTATGACCACAGTGAATTACGCATTTTATGCAAAATACTGCCATTGGCGGGCATCTTTATTGACTCACAGTCAATACTGTTGTGCATTAGTTCGCATTTTTTCCTGGCACGTAAAGGATTACACTGCGTTTCAGCAATTTCTAATTCCGACAAGGGCAGTGTAGCGATGAGCAATATCCTGATTATTAACGCCAAGAAACAATTCGGCCATTCCAATGGCGAACTGAATCAAACTCTGAGCGACGTAGCAGAAAGTTTTCTGCGCGACGCCAAGCACGACGTGCAGGTCACCGTGGTCGATGATGGCTACGACATTGAAGCCGAAGTGCAGAAATACCTGTGGGCAGATGCAGTGATCTATCAGATGCCAGGCTGGTGGATGGGTGAGCCCTGGATCCTGAAAAAATACATCGATGAAGTATTCACCGCTGGCCACGGCAGCCTGTATGCCAGCGATGGCCGTACCCGCAGCGATGCGGCTAAAAAATACGGCTCCGGCGGCCTGATTCAAGGCAAGAAATATATGCTGAGCCTGACCTGGAACGCGCCGCTGCAAGCCTTTACCGATCCCGAGCAGTTCTTCCACGGTGTGGGGGTTGACGGCGTTTACCTGCACTTCCACAAGGCCAACCAGTTTTTGGGCATGGAAGCTCTGCCGACCTTTATCTGTAATGATGTGATTAAGCAGCCGGATATTGCGGGTGATATCGCACGTTTCCGCACGCATCTGGCTGAGGTGTTTGCTTAAGCGTCGCCCCTAACCCTCTCCTACTGGGAGAGGGTTAGGCTTAAAGATTAGCAGCATGCGCAATATTGCCCCCTTATCCCTTACACAAACCTACAGCGTCTGCACATCAATGTTTGCGCTGACATAGTCCAGAAAACAGGTGATGCGCGCGGCCAGTTGCGTATTGCGGTAATACACCGCATTGATTGGCTGGCGCACGTCCAGCGTTTCTTCTGCCAAAAGCGCGATCAAGCGCCCTTCGCGCTGATCTTCACGCGTCATAAAGTCCGCTAACTGCACAATCCCTACCCCGCGTAGCGCCAGTTGCCGCAGCGTTTCACCGCTGGAAGCCGCCAGCGTAGGGGTAATGGCAAAATGCTCCGCCTGCGGGTTGCGCAGCGGCCACAGATTCAGAGATTCTGGCTGGGTGAACCCCAGCAGACAATGCTGATTCAGCTCCTCCACACGTTGTGGGGCACCAAAGCGGGCAATATATTCCGGGCTGGCGAGAATGCGTAACCGGCTGGCCCCCAGCAGACGCGCATGGATGGTCGAATCGCGCAACGCACCGATGCGGATGGCAATATCGGTACGTTTCTCCAGCAGATCGATAATCTGGTTATCGGTATTCAGCTCCAGCTCAATCTGCGGAAAGCGTTGGCGAAAACCGGCCACCAGCGGCACGATAACGTGCTCCATAAAGGGCGCCGCAGCGTTAACCCGCAACCGGCCTGCCGGGATCTGGCGGCGCAGCGCCATCTGCTCTTCTGCATTCTCCACCGCATTGATAATCTCCCGCGCATGGGAAAGAAAACTCTGCCCCTCCTCGGTTAATTCCAGGCGGCGCGTAGTTCGGCGCAATAGGGTGGTGTTGAGTTTTTTTTCCAGGCGGCTGAGCGCGCGGCTGATACCGGAAGTGGTCTGGCCAAGTTGTTCAGCGGCGGAGGTGATGGAGCCGCTATCGACCACCGAGGTGAATGCGAGCAATTCTTCGAGGGTAATTTTCATGCTTTCCGCCCTGAATGTCGGGCGCAATTTGCCGCGCCTCTACGGGATTGAGGCAGGGGCCGGTATACTGGCCCCCGGGCATCAGACCGAAAGCTCGGCCATGTCGCCTTTATCCTGCAGCCAGTTGCGGCGATCTTCCGAGCGCTTCTTCGCCAGCAGCATATCCATCAGTGCCATGGTGTGATCCGCATTCTCGTCATCAATGGTCAACTGCACCAGGCGGCGAGTATTGGGATCGAGCGTGGTTTCACGCAGTTGCAGCGGGTTCATCTCACCCAGCCCTTTGAAGCGCTGGACGTTCGGTTTACCTTTCTTACGCTTCAACTGCTCCAGCACCCCGGCTTTCTCCTCTTCGTCGAGGGCGTAATACACCTCTTTACCCAGGTCGATACGGTACAGCGGTGGCATCGCCACATACACGTGCCCGCCTTTGACCAGCGTGCGGAAGTGGCGCACAAACAGCGCACACAGCAGCGTGGCAATATGCAAGCCGTCGGAGTCCGCATCCGCCAGGATACAGATCTTGCCGTAACGCAGTTGGCTGAGATCTTCGCTGTCGGGATCGATGCCGATCGCCACCGAGATATCATGCACTTCCTGCGAGGCCAGCACTTCGTCAGAAGAGACTTCCCAGGTGTTCAGGATCTTCCCTTTCAACGGCATGATCGCCTGATACTCACGATCGCGCGCCTGTTTGGCCGAGCCGCCCGCCGAGTCCCCTTCCACCAGGAACAGTTCGGTCATGCTCAGATCCTGCGAGGTGCAATCCGCCAGTTTGCCGGGCAACGCCGGGCCGCTGGTCAGCTTTTTACGCACCACCTTTTTCGCCGCCCGCAAACGGCGCTGGGCGCTGGAGATCGCCAGTTCCGCCAGTTGTTCGGCCGCCTGCACGTTTTGGTTCAGCCACAGGCTGAAGGCGTCTTTCACCACGCCGGAAACAAACGCCGCACACTGACGCGAAGACAAACGCTCCTTGGTCTGCCCGGCAAATTGCGGATCCTGCATTTTCACCGACAGCACGTAAGCACAGCGATCCCAGATATCTTCGGCGGAAAGCTTCACGCCGCGCGGCAGAATGTTACGGAATTCGCAGAATTCACGCATCGCATCCAGCAGCCCCTGACGCAAACCGTTGACATGCGTACCGCCCTGCATGGTCGGGATCAGGTTAACGTAGCTTTCCGTCAGCAGTTCGCCACCTTCCGGCAGCCACAACAGCGCCCAGTCCACCGCCTCGGTATCACCGGCAAAGCTACCGACAAACGCTTTTTCCGGCAGGGTAATCAGGCCGTTCACCGCTTCCATCAGGTAGTCGGTCAGGCCGTCCTGGTAACACCAACGCTGCTCGGTATTGTTTACCTTGTCGATAAAGTAGATTTCAACACCGGGGCACAACACCGCTTTAGCCTTCAGCAGGTGAGAGAGGCGTGAAACCGAGAAACGCGGGCTGTCGAAGAACTGCTCGTCAGGCCAGAAATGCACGCTGGTACCGGTGTTGCGTTTACCGCAGGTGCCGGTGATCGTCAGTTCCTGCACTTTATCGCCGTTTTCGAAAGCGATGCCGTAGACGTTACCGTCACGGCGCACGCTGACCTCCACGCGCTTTGACAAGGCGTTCACCACCGAGATCCCCACGCCGTGCAGGCCGCCGGAGAACTGGTAGTTTTTATTGGAGAACTTACCGCCAGCATGCAGTCGGCAAAGGATCAGTTCCACCGCTGGCACGCCTTCTTCCGGGTGGATATCCACCGGCATACCGCGGCCATCATCAATCACTTCCAGCGACTGATCGGCGTGCAGAATCACATCGATGCGCTTGGCGTGGCCCGCCAACGCTTCATCGACGCTGTTATCAATCACCTCTTGGCCGAGGTGGTTCGGGCGCGTCGTGTCGGTATACATACCGGGACGGCGGCGCACTGGTTCTAGACCGCTGAGTACTTCAATGGCATCAGCGTTATAGCTGGATTGAGTCATCGTTGATTATTTTTCGTGGTTAAGGGGAGGTGCTGAAACCGCCTGCTTCTTCAGTATACCTGCGGCACGTGAAGTTGCAGCGGTGTTATAGCCCTAAAAAATCCACAATCTGGGGGAAGTAGTGTTCGAAACCGACGAAGGCGTGGTTTCCACCGGACTCCACCGTTTGCCGACAGGCGGTGTAATAAGCCACGGCCTGCCCGTAATCGAGGATTTCATCGCCCGTTTGTTGTAGCAACCAGATTAAATCCGGCGACTCCAAGGGATCGATCTGCATCACTTTCAGATCGTAAACGTGGCGTGACTCTAACACATATTGCTGGCCGGTGTAGGGGTTCTCGTTCTGCCCGAGATAGTCGATCAGCAGCTCAAACGGCTTCACCGCCGGGTTAACCACCACGGCGGGCAGCGCAAAGCACTGCGACAGCCAAGTGGCGTAATAGCCCCCCAATGAAGAGCCCACCACCCCCAGCGTGTGGCCTGCCCGTTCCATCACCAGATTTTCGAGCATATCCGCCGCTTCTTCCGGGTAAGGCGGCAACTGCGGTACCAGCATCTCGATTTCTGGGTGATGTTCAGCCAGCCACGCCTTGAAAGAGGTTGCCTTAGCCGAGAGCGGCGAACTGTTAAAACCGTGTAGGTAGAGCAATGTTGAAGGCATCAGTAGCCGTCCGAGTCCATATCGGGGCGGAAATCGTCGTTCTCCAGCCGGAATACCTGAGTTTCTACGCGGCCATCGGGCAGCAGATCCAGGTAGCGCCAGCCTGGGGAAACCTCGTCGATCGTAAAATTGGTACAGTGCGGTTTGAATTGCACACAGGTAGAAGGAGAAGCCAGCACGCGGCGCCCTTGCCAGTCGAGATCCAGTTCCTGGTGAATATGCCCGCACAGCAGGGTATTCACTTTGGGATAGCGCGCCAACACCGCATCCAGCATATGCGAGTTGCGCAGGCTATGCTGATCGAGCCAGGTACAGCCGGAGGCTAATGGATGGTGATGCAGCAACAGCAGCGTATAGCGCTCAGGAAAGGCGATGAGGCAGCGCTCCATCCACTCCAACTGGTAATCACTCAGTTCACCGTGCGGCACGCCGAAAACCTGGCTGTCCAACAGCAGCACCTGCCAGCGATCTCCCAGCAGAATATGCTTGGAAGGCGCGATCCCGGCGGCGGCTAACGCATCAACCATTGCCGGTTGGAAATCGTGATTGCCCGGCAGCCAGGCACAGGGTGCGGGCAGCCGGGTAATGCCTTCAGCAAAGTGCCGGTAGGCGGCCAGGGAATGATCCTGTGCCAAATCGCCAGTCGCAACGATCAAATCGCTCTCCCGCTGTTGGGCGATGATGGCATCCAACACGGCGTGATAGCTGGAATAGGTATTGATGCCCAGCAAGGTCTCACTTTTACCGGCAAAAAGGTGGGTATCTGTTATTTGCAGGATCCTGACCGTGGCCCCACTCGCCACAGGCAGTTGAAACAGGCTTTCCAAATGGTGTCCTTTGTTATTGCAGTCTGCCTTTACCCGTCGTCTTTCAAGCTGCCACCTTGCTGACTGCGCTCGCTCACCTCAGTCACTTAGCAACCTAAGCTCCTGAGGACTCACGAGCTTGTCGCCCAGTTGCAACTTGACATCCATAGGGTATTACATAACCGGAACCGCCATCGCTCCATGCGCTAAACAATAGCGCAACCAATCAGCAAGAAACTGGTTAATTTGATGCTTTTCGTCACGTTGATGCAACTTTTTATTCGGATAATCATAACGCGCTTTAAAGCGGTAGATCTGCTGACTGGAACACACTTCCGCAACCATCGCGTCATAATACAGCCGCACCGTCATGGCTGGCAGACTCCAGTAGCTGACCGCGGGCGCCGTCTGCTCAATGGCCACCAGCGCGGTATAACGGGTAGATTCAACAATAGTCAGACGATAACTGGCGCCACTCACCTGATAAGTCACCGTTTCACCCACTTCGTCGTTGCGCGGCAGCAAACGGCGTAATTGTGCGAAATTGGTTTCGCACAATCTCATCATTTCCGGAAAATCAGGGGTATAGCGCTTTTGCATTTAGTCGACCCACTCTGCTTTGAGCGATTCATGGTGCAATGCCAGCCACTGCAATGCGATCACGGATGCAGCGTTGTCAATTGCGCCTTCTTCAACCCAGCGGTAAGCCTGTTCACGGCTGACCACATGGACACGGATATCTTCATTTTCTTCCTCCAGTCCGTGGATCCCTTCCGCCGTCAGAGCATCAACCTCACCCACCATGATCGACAAGCGTTCGCTGGTGCCGCCGGGGCTGGCCAGATAACTCAGCACCGGTTTACAGCGCCCTACCACCACTCCGGCCTCTTCCAGCGCTTCACGGCGGCAAACATCCTCTACGCTTTCCCCAGTTTCAATAATACCTGCCACCATTTCCAGCAGCCAAGGGGAAATCGAAGTATCGATCGCCGCAATGCGCAGTTGCTCAATCAAGACCACCTCATCACGCACCGGATCATAGGGTAGCAACACTGCCGCATGGCCGCGCTCAAAAATCTCGCGTTTTACCTCGCCACTCATCTCACCATTGAACAAACGATGACGAAACCGGTATAAATTAAGTGAAAAAAAACCACGATATAGCGTCTCACGTGCAATAATTTCTACATCATTTTCATCAAGAGTAACGGGCGAAGGTTGCAAGTGGTTCATCTGGCGAATTCTCCTGGGTAGGTATGCCGATAAAATAAACGGTTTTGATGACAGAAACGGCAGGGTCATCTTCCTCGGCTTTGTGATAGATTGTGAACCATGATATCAGGTGATGCATGTGCAAACTGTCAAGCGTAGGTCAACGTAGCGCCCTGAAAGGTAAAAGTTCTGTGAGATGGCACATTAAGCCAACTTAAGCCATCAGCGCACTCTGCTAGAATCGGCAATTATTTCGTCTATCGTCAGCGCTAACATAGCAATATTGCTGCACAACAAGGAATGCAAATGAAGAAACTGCTCCCCCTTCTTATCGGACTGAGCCTGAGTGGCTTCAGTGCAATGAGCCAGGCAGAAAACCTGTTGCAGGTATACAAACAGGCGCGGGAAAGTAACCCCGATCTGCGTAAAACGGCAGCTGACCGTGATGCGGCATTTGAAAAGATCAGTGAGGCACGCAGCCCGTTGCTGCCACAGCTTGGATTATCTGCCGGTTACAGCCATAGCAACGGTTTCCGTGATTCAAACGGCGTCAACAGCAATGCCACCAGCGGTTCCCTGACGCTGACCCAAACCGTCTTCGATATGTCCAAATGGCGTGCGCTGACGCTGCAGGAAAAAACCGCTGGGATTTCGGATGTTACTTTCCAGACGGCTTCCCAGAAGCTAATCCTTGATACCGCCACCGCCTACTTCAACGTGCTGCAGGCGATTGATTCGCTGTCCTATGTTCAGGCAAACAAACAGGCGGTCTACCGTACTCTGGATCAGACTACCCAACGTTTTAACGTCGGCCTGGTGGCGATTACCGACGTGCAGAACGCCCGCTCCAACTACGATACCGTGCTGGCCAATGAAGTGACCGCACGTAACAACCTGGATAACGCGGTAGAAAGCCTGCGTCAGCTCACCGGTACTTTCTACCCGGAACTGGCTTCGCTCAATACTGACAAATTCAGTACTCAGCGCCCGGATGCGGTGAATAACCTGCTGAAAGAAGCTGAGAAGCGCAACCTGAGCCTGCTTTCTGCACGTTTGAGCCAGGATCTGGCCCGTGAGCAGATCAAATCGGCACAAACCGGCTATATGCCGACTATTGATGTGTCTGCATCTACCGGTATTACCAATACCAGAAATAGCGGTTCCAATAACCCTCGAGATAGTAGCAATGATGGTCAGAATCAGGTCGGTGTCAGTTTAAACCTGCCACTGTATAACGGCGGTGTGACCAACTCTCGAGTGCAACAGGCGCAGTACAACTTCGTCGGTGCCAGCGAGCAACTGGAAAGCGCGCACCGCAGCGTCGTGCAGACCGTACGTTCTTCTTTCAACAACGTCTCGGCCTCTGTCAGCAGCGTCAGCGCTTATAAACAGGCGGTAGTTTCTGCCCAAAGTTCACTGGATGCGACCGAAGCCGGTTACGAAGTGGGCACCCGTACCATTGTCGATGTGCTGAATGCCACCACCACGCTGTATAACGCCAAACAGCAACTTTCCAGCGCGCGTTATTCCTATCTGATCAATCAGCTAAACATCAAATCAGCACTCGGTACGCTGAATGAAAACGATCTGATGATGATGAACGGTGTGTTGGGTAAGCCAGTTTCCACCTCGCCAGACATGGTAGCGCCAGCCACCTCCGCTCAGGATGCCTACGCCGACGGAGCCAGTGCGGCAGCGCCGGCAACGGCCAAACCTGCACGCAGCGGCATGCTGCGTAACTGATCGCTGTAGCCATAAAAAACGGGGCACGACAAATCGGCCCCGTTTTTTATTCTCTATATACCCGTCATACTTCAAGCCAGCCTGGGCAACCGATGTGGCTCTATGCAAGCGGTATCATGATCTCAACATGGCATTGATCTGCTGCCTCGCTCCACACTCTGTAGCGCTCCAGCGTTGGTAAAGCGCTTGGCGTATGCCCAGTCGGTAACCCTTTCTTCTTGACGCTTTCCCAGGCTTTACTCAATACCCCATCAGAAATTTTGCCTTTTACGTCAAACAATAAAAAAGTGGTGGCGGGATAGGCATAGCACGTAAAACCTTCGAGGCTGACGCCTTCGACGCCCGCCAGATAATCGTTGCCCACGGCGGCATCAAAACCAAAGCACAGGCCAATATCACAGACCTTGCCTGACAGTGCCTCCAACCGCGCTTTACTGCCGTCTGACTTGATAATATCCCAGAGATCGCCACCATCAGGGGTGGCCTTGCGGATACCGGTGACCGTAAATGCTGCTTTGCGAACCTGCTGATAATCCATGTTACCCCCTCGTTGCTGTGCCATCTAATGGCTAAGCTGTAGCACCCCACGCGCGGCATCCAACCTCGCTTTCTGCCCACTGCGGGTTTTACTCATGCAACCGTGCATGCCCACGACCATCGGGATCCCCATCGCTTTGGCCAGAATGGCGGCATGTGATAATGCGCTGCCACCACTCAAACAAATACCGAGCACCATGCGCCGATCGAGCATCACCACGTCTGAAGGCATCAACTCATCCATCACCAGAATTGACGGTGCGCGGAGAATGAGCGGCGGGATTGGCTGCTGCTGCAAATGGCTCAGCGTGCGGCGCAGAATGTCGCGCACATCCTGCTCACGCGCCTGCAGATATTCATCGTCCAACGCCCGATAGCCAGCAGCAACCTGCTCCAGCTCCCGCTGCCATGCCTGTTCGGCACTGCAATGTTCCTGAGCAATACGGGTATAGGCTGCCTGTTGCAGGTCCGGATCGTCCAGCAATATGCTGTGTGCTCCGAATATCGCCGCTTGTACCTTACCCACCAGCGTAGCGGTACGATCCGCCAGCTTGTTGAGATCGCTTAGCGTGCGCTGCAAGGCGATACGTAACCGCTGTTGCTCATGCAGCACATCACCAGCCCCCACCTTGCGCAGGTTCATCTGCGGCCAAAAGCTGAGAGCCTGCCATATCGGGCCGCTACTGACGCTCTCCACCACCGGCATGCCATGCAGCGAAGGCTGTTGCTGCTCGGCAACGGTTTCGCCAAAATGCTGCTCTGCCAATGCTTTGAAAGCGGCCAGCGCGGCGTCAGCCTGCGGGCCATTGGCGATCAGGCGAATGGTGTCACCCTGATGGATTTGCAACAACGCCAGTTGGTTCAGGCTCAAAGGGCTGGCGCATTGACCGTGATTCTCCAGCACCAGTTCTGCGTCAAAGGGTGCCAGCACCTCCGCCAAACGTGCCGCCGGGCGAGCGTGCAGGCCATGTGGGTTCTGTATCTTCCAGCTCAGGCTTTTGCCTGCCGTCAGTGGCAACTCCAGCGCTGTGGCTGCGGGCTTCCCTTCCCCCAATTGCACCTGCTTAATCTGCAAAGCCCCCTGCGCCTCCGCCAGAACCTGTTCCAAACCACCACCGGAGTTGGCTGCCACCACTGCCGCCAACGTGCCTTCCACCAACGGTGCAGAACACAGCACCACCTTCGCTGCCAGTTCCGGGGCCAACAACTCAAGCGCCGTTTCCGCACTCAACAATGCGCTGCCGAGATCCATCAGCACCAGGATCCCGGTTCCATCAGATACCGACTCGATCGCCGCCATCACCTTTAGCGCATCTGTGCCGATCGGCTGTTCCGCATCATCAATCCCCGCGGCCAGCGCCAACTTGCAGCCATCACCACGCATCATCTGCCGGGCCAGCTCCTCTACGCCACGCGCCAGTTGAGCACTGTGTGAAACGACAACGATGTTGATCATCCGGCTTCCTCCGCTACTGCAGCCAGCGTTTTCATCATCAGCATGACCGAGGTGGCCCCCGGATCCTGATGACCAATGCTACGTTCCCCCAGATAGCTGGCGCGCCCTTTACGCGCCTGCATCGGGATGGTCGCCAGCGCCGCCTGTTCTGCACGCACGGCGGCCTGTTGTAAAGCCTGCGGCAAACCGCGCTGTTGCTGTACCGACTGGCCAAGGCTCTCTAGCACCGGCCACCAGACGTCACACAGGGTTTTATCCCCCGGTTCCGCCTTGCCACGCATCGCCACGCCGGCAACGCCCTCCTGGATCACCTGCTGCAACTCCGCCAGATCCAGGCTTTGCTTGGCATTAGCTGCCTGTGCCGCGCGGATAAAGAAAGTGCCAAACAAGGGGCCGCTGGCACCGCCAACGCTGGAAAGCAGCGTCATACCGGTGTTTTTCAAAATAGTACCGATATCCTGATCCGCCACCGCAGGCAGCTTTTCCACCACTTTGTTAAAACCGCGGCTCATGTTCAGGCCGTGGTCGCCGTCGCCAATCTCGGTATCCAACTGGGTTAAAACATCGCGCTCACGGGTAAAAACCTCAGCACAACGCAGCAGCCACTCCAGCACCTGTTGTTTGCTTAACGTCATGCTTCCTCCCAGTTCCAGCGCAACGCAGGAGTTTTCACCGGTGCGTCCCACAGCGATAGTAATTCATCATCGACTTGCAGCAAGGTGATAGAAACCCCCTGCATATCCAGTGAAGTGCAGTATGAACCCACCAGATTACGTTCAATGATTATCCCGGCCTCCGCGCAACGCTCTGCCAGGCGGTGGTAAACACCATACAACTCGGAAAGCGGCGTGGCCCCCAGATTATTCACCAGTGCAATAACCCGATCGCCGCGCGCCAGAGCCCGTTTACTCTGG
This sequence comes from Serratia sp. MMO-28, assembly GCF_037199905.1. Classification (NCBI taxonomy): domain Bacteria; kingdom Pseudomonadati; phylum Pseudomonadota; class Gammaproteobacteria; order Enterobacterales; family Yersiniaceae; genus Serratia; species Serratia sp. MMO-28. The sequence goes on along the minus strand of NZ_JBBCVB010000009.1, from coordinate 163,371 downwards.
CTTTCATCACGCCATGCCGCAAGTTTGCGATCCCAAACGCGGATCGTGCGCTGATAGGAGCCATGTTCAATCAGGGTATGGAACATATCATCGACGGCCTGATTGAGGGTGGTGAATGGCCGCCGTTCGATACCTGGCTCGCCATGGATCCCCACGCCGAACTCCATTTCATTGTCTGCCAGAGTAAACGACGGTCTACCAGCAGCAGGAACGGTGCAGGCACCGAGGGCGATACCGATCGAATGCCCCTGATTGTTGACTTTGTGGCCCAGCGCCACCAACGCCTCCAAGTCGCCACCCTTTACCGCCGCCGCACCGAGCAGCTTTTCCATCAGCACAGTGTTAGCTACACCGCGCCGCCCGGCGGTAAACAGGCTGTCTTTGACCGCCACGTCATCATCCACCAGCACGGTTGCCACCAGCGTGCCGCTGTCATGCAGCAATTCGGTCGCCGTCTCAAAATTCATTACGTCGCCGGTATAGTTCTTGATGATCAGCAATACGCCAGCGCCACCGTCGATAGCCTGGCCGCATTGGTACATTTGGTCCGGCGTCGGTGAAGTGAAGATCTCTCCAGGGCAAGCGCCATCCAGCATTCCTTCGCCGACAAAACCGCAGTGCATCGGCTCGTGGCCGCTGCCGCCACCGGACAAGAGCGCTACCTTGCCGGGAACCGGCCCCTCAGCCCGTGTGACAAAACGGGGATCCTGATGGACCCGCAGTTCCGGATGGGCCTCCCCCATTCCCTGCAATTGTTCATCTAATACCGACTCAAGGCTATTGATCAGTTTCTTCACCATTCACTCCTCTTGTTGGAAATGTCGATACGCTGTTGTGCATTTTGGCGATATGCGCCGAGCACCTGTGGCGATTGGACAAGATTTAAGCATTATAAGCTGCATGATGTTGCATAATGGCACGCAGATAAAGCTTTCTACCGCCGTAAAGCGAACTGGCGCACATCACAACGTATAGCTGCGTAAAGAGTGGATTCTATGGGCATTTTCGCTTTAATTATGACCATCTTTCCCCTATCCTTACGGCCTACTACTGGGTAAGGGCGAATACAGCCCAAATGATGGGATTACTAACGATGAAACGGACAAAAAACATCAACCGAGATACATTCCGCAAATCCTGGCGCGTTGCGCCCGTGGCTTTGGCGATCAGCGCAGTCTTTATGCTGGCCGGCTGCGAACAGGCGGATGAAACGGTTTCTCTGTATCAGAATGCCGACGATTGTTCGCGCGCCAATCCTTCGATGAGCGAGCAATGCACCACCGCGTACAACAACGCGCTGAAAGAAGCCGAGAAAACCGCGCCGAAGTATGCCACCCGTGAAGATTGCGTAGCCGAATTCGGCGAAACGCAATGTACGCAAACGCCAGCACCTGCGCAGGCAGGCATGGCCGCAGAATCACAAAGCAGTGGTATCTCTTGGATGCCTTTGATGGCGGGCTATATGATGGGCCGTATGATGGGCGGTTCGGGCTTTGCCCAGCAGCCGCTGTTCACCTCTAAAAATGGTGCCAGCCCGGCAAACGGCAAATTCGTTGATGCTACCGGCAAGAGCTACGGCCCAGCTACCGCTGGCGGCCGTACCATGACCGTGCCAAAAACCGCCATGGCGCCTAAGCCGCCGGTAACCAACACCATCACCCGTGGTGGCTTTGGTGAAACCGTCGCCAAACAGACCAGCATGCAGCGCAGCAGCGCCACCTCCAGTTCCAGCTCTCGTAGCATGGGCGGTTAAGGCATGAAACGCGTTGCGATTACCGAGCGCCCAGACTGGCGCGAAAAAGCCACTGAATTCGGGTTTAAGTTTCACACCATGTACGGTGAGCCGTACTGGTGTGAAGATGCCTACTACCAGTTCACCCTGGCGCAAATTGAAGAGATCGAAAACGCTACCGCAGAGCTGCATCAAATGTGCCTGCAGGTGGTGGAGAAAGTGGTCAACAGCGACGAGTTGATGACCAAGTTCTGTATTCCAAAACATACCTGGGATTTCGTCCGCAGCTCCTGGCGCACCAATCAGCCTTCGCTGTATTCACGTCTCGATCTGGCTTATGACGGCGTCAACCCGCCTAAGCTGCTGGAAAACAATGCCGATACGCCCACTTCGCTGTATGAAGCGGCCTTTTTCCAATGGCTGTGGCTGGAGGATCAGATCAACGCTGGCAAGCTGGATCCCGAGTCCGATCAGTACAACAGCCTGCAGGAAAAACTGATCGAGCGCTTTGCCGAACTGCAAGCCCATCACGGCTTTAACCTGCTGCATCTGGCCTGCTGCCAAGACAGCGAGGAAGATCGCGGTACAGTGCAATATCTGCAAGATTGTGCGCTGGAAGCAGGCCTGCCGACCGAATTCCTGTTTATGGAAGAGATCGGCTTGGGTGAGAAAGGCCAGTTTACCGATCTGCAAAACCAGGTTATCGGTAACCTGTTCAAACTCTACCCTTGGGAATTCATGCTGCGCGAAATGTTTTCCACCAAGCTGGAAGACGCTGGCGTGCGCTGGCTGGAACCGGCGTGGAAGAGCATTATCTCCAATAAAGCGCTGTTGCCGCTGTTGTGGGAAATGTTCCCCAACCATCCGAATCTGCTACCGGCTTACTTTGCACAAGACGATCACCCACCATTGGATCACTACGTCACCAAGCCGCTGTTCTCACGCGAAGGGGCAAATATCCAGATCGTGCAAAACGGCCAAGAAGTGGCACGCGTCGAAGGGCCCTACGGCGAAGAAGGCATGATTGTGCAGCAGTTCCACCCGCTGCCGCAGTTTGAAGGCAGCTATACGCTGATTGGTAGCTGGCTGGTGAACGATCAGCCTTGCGGCATCGGCCTGCGGGAAGATCGCGAGTTGATCACTCAGGATCTGTCACGTTTCTACCCGCATATCATCCTTGGCTGATAGTACGTTGCAATAAATTGGGCGCAGCAGCATGTTGCGCCCAATGATTATTAGCCTACCTGCACCGAAAGCATGCTCAATGCCCCCATTTCAATGCCGTCGACCGGGATTGAGATCGGCTCTTTGCCATCCCAACCGCCCAGCACATACAGCAACGGCAGATAATGTTCCGGCGTGGGGTTCGACAATGCCGCGCCTTCGTGTTGCATAAAATTCACCAGCGGATGGTTATCCCCCTGATAATTCAGGTTATCACGCACGTACTGGTTGAATGATTCTGCCCACGGATAAGGAGTAGCGTTCCCCTGCCATTTCACCATCCGCAGGTTATGCACCACATTCCCGCTGGCAACGATCATGATGCCCCGATCGCGCAGCGCCGCGAGCTTACGCCCCATTGCATAGTGGTACTCAGCAGGCTGGGTGCCATCGATACTGAGCTGCACCACCGGGATATCCGCTTGCGGGTACATTTTGATCAGCACGCCCCAAGTACCGTGATCCAATCCCCATTCACCGCTGTCTGCCACCACCTCGATCGGAGCCAGCAAAGCTTGCAACTCTGCCGCCAGTTCCGGTGAACCAGGTGCCGGATATTGGGTATCAAACAGCGCCTGAGGAAAGCCGCCAAAGTCGTGAATGGTTTTTGGCTGCTCCATTGCCGTCACAGCCGTGCCCCGGGTATACCAGTGGGCAGAAACGGCAACGATCGCTTTCGGGCGTGGTAATTGCTCACCCAATGCACGCCACGCCTGGGTATAACGGTTCTCTTCCAGCACGTTCATCGGGCTACCGTGGCCAAGAAAAAGTGCAGGCATACGAGAGGTGGTCATAAGTTATCCTTTGGTTAGCGTCATATTCTTTCTTCTGATTACATTACGCCCTTTGTTTTCGGGAAACAGCCGGATAACCATGATGAAGATCTTCAATAAATTTGAACGGCGAGATCAATGGAAGTAATAAGCCAAATCAGCTCGATTTATACCTTTACTCTGTTAGTATCAGAGCATAAACAATAATCATTAGCATAAAGGAATCTATCTTGTCAGTACCGCTGATTCTGACCCTGCTGGCCGGTGGCGCGACCTTTGTCGGCGCCCTGTTCGGCATTATTGGCCAGAAACCTTCTAACCGCCTGTTAGCATTTTCCCTCGGCTTTGCCGCCGGGATTATGCTGCTGATTTCTCTGATGGAAATGCTGCCTGCCGCATTGCATACCCCAGGGATGTCACCGATGCTCGGCTACGGCATGTTTATGCTTGGGCTCTTGGGCTACTTTGCGCTCGATCGCCTGCTGCCACACCAGCACCCGCAAGACTTGGTACAAAAGCCGATTAAACCGCACAACCTGAAGCGCACGGCAGTCCTGTTGACGCTGGGGATCAGCCTGCACAACTTCCCTGAAGGCATCGCCACCTTCGTCACTGCCAGTGCCGATCTGGAACTGGGCATGGGGATTGCGTTGGCCGTCGCGATTCACAATATTCCCGAAGGGCTGGCAGTGGCCGGGCCGGTGTATGCAGCGACCGGTTCCAAAACCAAGGCGCTGATGTGGTCGGGGATATCCGGCCTGGCAGAAATCCTGGGAGGGGTTCTGGCTTTTCTGCTGTTGGGCCCGATGATTTCGCCGGTGGTAATGGCGTCAATTATGGCGGCAGTAGCCGGGATTATGGTGGCGCTGTCGGTGGATGAACTGATGCCGCTGGCCAAAGAGATCGATCCGCACAATAACCCAAGTTATGGCGTGCTTTGTGGCATGGCAGTAATGGGATTCAGCCTGACGCTGCTGCAAAGCGGCGGGATTGGTTAATAAGAAAAAGCCGCGACACGCGTAATGCCGGTCAGTTAAACGCAAAACTGCATAATCGTGTGCAATTGCTAAAGGAGTCGCCCCCTCTCCCCGTGGGAGAGGGCCGGGGTGAGGGGTTTGTAGTGCGGTGTTCATCCCCTCACCCTAACCCTCTCCCCAAGGGAGAGGGTTAGGGTTAGCCTTAACTGACAAGCATTACGCGACACGCGTGGCTTTTTACCTCTTTTCAGCCAATCAGCTGGCTTTCTTTTCCTGCGCCTGACGGTACGCCACCAGATCTTCAATGGTCAATACAACCATCTGGTGCTGTTTGGCGAACTCGATCACTTCCGGCGCGCGCGCCATGCTGCCGTCATCGTTGGTCAGTTCACACAGCACACCGGCAGGTTTGAAACCGGCCATCGAGACCAGGTCGATCGTCGCTTCGGTGTGGCCACGGCGGCTCAATACGCCACCCGGTTGAGCACGCAGCGGGAACACGTGGCCTGGGCGGCTTAAATCGCTCGGCTTGGCGTGATCGGCAATCGCGGCGCGAATGGTAGTCAGGCGATCGGTTGCCGATACCCCTGTTGTCACGCCCTGTGCGGCTTCGATAGTCACGGTAAACGCCGTTTGGAACTGGCTGGAGTTGTTGGTAACCATCATCGGCAGCTCAAGCTGCTGGCGACGATCTTCGGTGATACACAGGCACACAATACCGCTGCCGTGGCGAATGGTCAGCGCCATCTGCTCAACGGTCATGGTTTCTGCGGCGAAGATCATATCACCTTCGTTTTCACGGTTTTCATCATCGAGCACCATCACACCGCGCCCGTTGCGCAATGCGTCGAGCGCGCGTTCAACGCGTTCTGCTGGCGTGCCGAAATCTGAAAGTAGAGTCTGATTCATGGTAAAAAACCTCATTAATATTATGGATTACCAGAACCAGGGCTAGCTTGAGGAGTGGCTATAACCATAGCCGAAAAAATAACGCAAGCGGGCATAAGCCCGACAGGTGTCGTTACTCTCTCCCATCCGGACTATAACCGTCGGCCCCGGAATTACACCGGATCTGCTGACCTCTAACCTCCCTCAAGAGAGAAGCTGAGCGCTCGCGGGCTTTCACCGTAGAAGGTGATTTACCGCCGGTGGGGACTTTCACCCCGCCCTGAGAATAAGCCTCTCGACTATAGCGCCATCACCTTCGTGTTTCAAGCCACGCGGTGAGATGAAGAGTATTGGTTTATCCGGCAAGCAACTCGCATTACACTAGGCACCAGCCAGCCAATATCAGAAAGGGAAATGCCATGATTGACCCGAAAAAAATCGAACAGATCGCACGCCAGGTACAAGAATCTCTGCCTAAAGGCGTACGGGAATTCGGGGAAGACGTTGAGAAAAAGGTCCGTCAGGTGCTGCAGGCGCAGCTAACCCGGCTGGATCTGGTTAACCGTGAAGAGTTCGACGTTCAAACTCAAGTGCTGCTGCGCACCCGCGAGAAGCTGGCGTTGCTGGAGCAGCGTTTGGCCGAGCTGGAAGGCAAGCAGAGTGCCGCACCAGCCACCAAGCCAGAAGACGAATAAGCGTGATCGAGGGCGCCGCAACGCGCCCTTATTCCTTCCTGACGACCACCTGTGCCCGGCGCGGCAGCACCAGCCAGATCAGCGCCAGCATCACCACTGCATACAGGCTTTTCCAACCGATAATCACCAGCAGCAACAGGCACAATATTGAGCCAATCACCGCCATCAGCCGCGAGCGGCCCTGCAAGATCCGGCAACCCGCCAGCATACACAGCAGATAAATCAGTACGAAAATCCCATTGGCATACACCAGCAGCGTATCCAGCGGTAGATTCAGGGTATAGATCAGCAGAGTAAAGATCAGGCAACACCCCACCACTGCGCTCAAGGCATTCACCGGCACCCGGCCTGGGGAAAGTTTGGCCAACGCGCTTGATGGCTTGGCCTGAGCCTGCGACCACACCAGGCGGGCAAAGCTCTGGGTATAGATATTCACGCTGGCAAAACACGCCAGATAACCGATGATGCAGGCAATCCACAGCGCGCTTTCGCCAAACAGCTGTACAACCACACCGGGCAGCGAAGCGGCGGCAGCGCGATCGGCACCGTAGGCATGAAAGTGCAGCACCGCCACGGTGCAGCCCCAGTAGACGGCACCGGCCACCAGCATGCCAATCAGCAGCGCGCGCGGGAAATCCCGCTCAGAGTTACGGAATTCGGTGGCCAGATGGGCAAAAGCTTCCAGCCCGACGAAGCACCAGAACATCACGGCCAAAGCGTGGAACATATTGGGCGGGGAAATGTTGCTGACCACGGGCCAAGGGATCTGTGCTGGCGTAATGCCGCCTTTCCACCAGATCGCCACCACCAGCGCAACAACCAGAATAGCAATCAGCGTCTGAATATTGGCGCTGGAACCGGCACTGCGCGTGCCGAGCAGCCAGATCACCACCAGCGTGGCAATCTGCACCAGCAGCAAACCGTTGGCACTCCAGCCAAACGCGGATTGCCAGAAACCTGCCGCAATTTGCAACGCGGCAGGCAACCCAACGGGGATCACGGAGAGAAACAGCCAGCCGGTCACTCTCGCCATACGCGGCCCGAAGGCCAAACCGACAAAGTGCGCCGCACCGCCCGCGCTGGGGAAGTGGCGGCCTAACGCCGCAAAGGCAATAGCGATCGGAAACACCAGCGCAATCAGTATCGGCCAGGCCCACAGGCTGTCATTTCCAGCGACCTGCGCCGCCAGTGCCGGTACAGCAAACACCCCGGTCCCCAGCAGCGAAGTGGACAACAGCCCAACGCCCTGCGCCAAACTCAGATCCTGCTTCAGTCCACTCACGATAAGCCTTATTGGGCGTTAATCACGCCCATCTTTGATGGCTTTGATAATGTTGGTTGTTGATAACCCATCTTCAAAGTTCAGCACTTTCACCTCACCGCCGTTGGCCCAGACTTCGGCACTGCCAGCAATGTCCTGCGGCTTGTAATCACCGCCTTTGACCAGTAAATCTGGCAGGATGTCGGCGATCAGGCGCTGCGGCGTATCCTCTTCAAACGGCACCACCCAGTCCACGGCCCCCAGGGCACCCAGCACGATCATACGGTTTTCTAACGGGTTAATCGGGCGCGCTTCCCCTTTCAGGCGTTTAGTGGAGGCATCGCTGTTAACCGCGACGATCAGGCGATCGCCCAGCTTGCGCGCATTCGCCAGATAGGAAACATGACCAGCATGCAGAATGTCAAAGATGCCGTTGGTCATCACCACTTTTTCACCGCGCTGCCGCGCCTGCGCCACGGCCTTTTTCAGTTCGGCTTCGGTCATTACGCCAAAACCGGTTTCGGCACGGCCACGAATGGCGTTTTCCAGCTCGATAGGCGAAACGGTTGAGGTTCCCAGCTTGCCAACCACCACGCCGGCCGCCGCGTTCGCCAGGAAGCAAGACTCCTCCAGCGAGTTACCTGCCGCCAGCGACGCCGCCAGCACGCCAATGACCGTATCCCCCGCACCGGTAACATCGAACACTTCCTGCGCCTGCGTTGGCAGATGCAACGGCGCATGGCCTGGTTGCAACAGCGTCATCCCCTGTTCGGAACGGGTGACCAGCAACGCTGAAAGCGCATAATCGGCCACCAGCTTCATGCCGCGTTCGACCAGTTCATCGTCATCTTTGCAATGGCCAACTACCGCTTCGAACTCAGACAGGTTTGGCGTCAGCAGCGTCGCGCCACGGTAGCGCTCAAAGTCAGTGCCTTTTGGATCGATCAGCACCGGCACGTTAGCCGCTCGCGCCAGGGCGATCATGCCCTGCACTTTGCTCAGCGCCCCTTTGCCGTAGTCCGACAGTACCAGTGCGCCAATCTGCGGCAACGCCTGCTGGATGCGCTCCAGCATCGGCTGCGGATCGACGTTAGAGAAACCTTCTTCGAAATCCAGGCGGATCAACTGCTGGTTGCGGGAAAGCACGCGCAGCTTGGTTATCGTCGGGTGCGTCGGCACCGAGACAAAGTCACAACGCACGTTAACTTCGCTCAGCTTGGCACTTAGCGCACGCGCCGCATCGTCGATGCCGGTCAGCCCCACCAGGCGCGAATTGGCACCGAGTGACGCGATGTTCATCGCAACGTTAGCCGCACCGCCGGGACGCTCTTCAATGGTATCAACCTTGACCACCGGCACCGGCGCTTCCGGTGAAATACGGCTGGTTGGCCCATACCAATAGCGGTCCAACATGACATCACCAACCACCAGCACACCGGCACGGCGAAAATCAGGCAGTGTAACTTTCATCCGATAACTCCAAACAAGTCATAAAAATAAATTCGGCAGATATTACCATAGCGGCCAGTAATACCCGTAATAACCCGGTTAACTTAACCATTTCTGCCAGCTGGCCCGCACCTGCTCGCGTTCCGTCATAAACAGCTGGTTGCTGACCTTGCTGGAATGTTCCTGCAAGGCCAGATGGTGAATTTCATCACGCATGGTGACGTAGGCCTGGGTCAGCGCCCGCGCTTCCTCTTCCGGCATAATGTCGTAGTTGGCCATCAGCTCGAAGATGCGCACGTTATCGGACCAACGCGTCAGGCGTGGTTCCGCACTCGCATAACGTAATACCAGATATTGGGCGATAAATTCGATGTCGGTGATGCCATCTTCGTCTGCTTTGATATCAAACAGATCGCGCTGTTTATTGCCCAGATGGTTGCGCATTTTCTCGCGCATTTCACGCACTTCCTGCTGCAGCTTTTCTGCTTCACGCGCTTTGCACAGGATCTCGTGGCGGATGGCGTCAAACTGCTGATGCAACGCCGGATCGCCATACACGATGCGCGCACGCACCAGAGCCTGATGCTCCCAGGTCCAGGCCTCGTTATGCTGATAATCGGCGAACGCCTCGACGGTGCTGACCAGCATCCCGGCGGCCCCGGAAGGGCGCAGACGTGCATCCACTTCATAAAGAATGCCGGAAGAAGTACGGGTGCTGAACAGATGCATCACGCGCTGGGCCAGGCGCAGGTAGAACTGACGGCCATCGATACAGCGTGCGCCATCGGTCATCACCTCCGGCGGGCAGTCGAGCAGGAATACGAGATCGAGATCGGAACTGTAACCCAACTCCCAACCCCCCAGCTTGCCGTAGCCAATCACCGCAAAACCGCGCCCTTCCCGTTCATGCAGGTGAGTTGGCTGGCCGTAGCGCGCCACCATGTCTTTCCACGCCTGTTGCACCACCGCATCAATGATCGCTTCTGCCAGATAGGTTAAGTGATCGCTCACTTTCATTACCGGCAGCGCTTCGGCGATGTCCGCTGCGGCAATACGCAACTGCTGCGCCTGCTTGAACTGCCGCAGCGCTTCCAGTTGCTGTTCTTCGTCGTCTTCCGGCACGCGCAGGCGGTATTGGCGCAGTTCACTACGATAGGCATCCAGCGCCACCGGCTGGTATAGCGTGGCAGGATCCAGCAGTTCATCCAGCAACAGTGGATAGCGCGCCAGTTGGCTGGCCACCATCGGCGAGGCCGCACACAGGCGGATCAGATGGCTGAGAGCGGCCTGATACTCCACCAGCAGCTCCAGATAGGTGGTGCGGGTGACAATGCTCAGTAACAGTTGGGTCAAACGCACCAGCGCGGTGGGCGCGTCGCCGCGCGGGCACACCTCCGCCAGCAGGCGCGGCATCAGTTGATCCAGCACATCGCGGCCACGCGGGCCGATGGTGCGTTTGTCCACGTCACGACGGAATTCAGCGATCGTGCGCAACATCTGGCGGCGGGGTTCTTCGGTCAGATGTGGCGTCAGCGGCGCGAGTTCGTTTTCGTCCAGATCGTCCTGCCACAGGCTGTGATAGTGCTGATAGTTAGGGTCTTCGCCTACATCGGGGCTATCGTCGCCGATCAGGTCATCAAACACGGCGCGCACATTCTGCATCTGTGCCTCCAGCGCCACCAGCAGTGCTGGCCAATCGGGCTGATCCATCCCCCAGGCGAGGCGCGCCTGATCCAGCGCATCCTGCGGCAATGTTTGCGTTTGCTGATCGGCAATCGCCTGTAGCAGGTTTTCCAACCGCCGCAGGAACAGATAACTGGCGCTCAACTCGGCCACCTGCTGCGGCGTCAGCAGCCCCAGTTCCCCCACCGCCTGCAAGGTGGGCAGTAGCGCACGCCCCTGCAGGCTGGGTTCGCGCCCGCCGCGGATCAGTTGGAATACCTGGGTGATAAATTCAATTTCGCGGATGCCACCGGCACCCAGTTTGATATTGTCCTTCAGCCCGCGCCGCCGCACTTCACGGGCAATCATGCCTTTCATATTGCGCAACGACTGGATCACGCTGAAATCGATATAGCGGCGGAACACGAATGGCCGCAGCGTGTTACGCAGTTCCTGGCTGTAGGGATCTTCAGAGCCGCCCATCAGGCGTGCTTTCACCATGGCATAACGCTCCCAATCGCGCCCCTGCTCCTGGTAGTAATCCTCCAGCGCGGCAAAGCTCATCACCAGCGGGCCACTGTCACCAAACGGCCGCAGGCGCATATCCACCCGGTAGACAAAGCCGTCGATAGTTTGCTGATCCAGCGCCTTGATCAGCCGTTGCCCCAAACGGGTGAAGAACTGGGCGTTGTCCAGCTCACGCCTGCCGCCTTGCGTCTGGCCATTTTCCGGGTAAACAAAGATCAGGTCGATATCCGAAGAGAAATTCAGCTCACCGCCCCCCAGCTTGCCCATCCCCAGGATCAGCAACGGTTGCGGCACGCCTGCGGCATTGCAAGGGGTGCCCCACTCACGGCAACAGGTCTGGTAGAGCCAATCCCGGGCGCTGACGATCAGCGTTTCTGCTAACGCGCTCAACTGCTGCAAGGTTTGCTCTGTGGTGCAAAGCTGTTGGGCCTGTGCCCAGGCAATACGCACCAGGCTCTCGCGGCGAAACAGGCGCAGAACCTGCATCAACCGTGTTTCGTCGCGCACCTCTTCCAGCTCGTCCTGCAACCAGGCCGCATAGTGCTGCCACTCTTCAGGAGCCGGTGGCTGCTGGCGCAGCCTTTCCAGCCACTCGGGGTGGCCAAGCAACATGTCTCTGACAAAATCGCTCGACGCCAAAACAGCCTGTTCCGCAGCACTGAGCAGCACCTCAGCGCCTTGAGTTTCCTGAAATCGCTGCACGATATCCTGTGCCTGAACCTGTAACGCAGCAGAGAGTGGCAACATAAGTGAGTGACCTATTCTGCGGCCTGCAAGCGAGCAGGCCCGCGATGGTAGTTAACGAACGGCACCATTCAACCAAAATGGCGCATGGGATAAAGCCTGCTTGCGGCAGCCTTCATACCAACCCTGACGGCGCTCCGCGACCGCCAGTTGCAGCTCGCGCCAGCTGTCAATATAGGGCGCGGATTCGCTGTCCGGGTAGGCACCGGAAAGCAGCATGAAAGCCAGCACCTGACGCGTCAAACGCGGCAACTGCTCCTGATATTCATCTTCATTCAGGGTGCGCGTAAAGGCTTCTTTCAGATCGGCAGCGCAGCGCCCCAGCATGATATCGCTGAAACGCTTGAATGAGCCGTCCAGCTTGGCCTGTGACTTGGCATCAATAAATGGCCGCCATGCGCCGGTCATCAGCCATGATGTGAGCGCCAACTTACATTGCAGGTACTCTGCGCTGTAGCACAGCACCTGGGGCTCGGTGGTTTTATCCTCCAGCAACGGCTCCAGCGCCGTCAGGCGGGCACGCAGATCGGCACTGGCCTTGCGCGGCACCAGACCACCAAAAATCACCAATGCCTGACGAATCAAGGCGATCGCTTCCATGACCGCACGGCGTGCCTGTTTATCGCCGTGCAGCCACAGTTCTTCGTGATACTGCCAATGGCTCAGCGCCAGCTCAAAAGCCGCCACCATGCCCTGTTCAACCGTGGATTTGGCAGCCGGTTTCAGCACCGCCAACGGGCGACGCTCACGTTCGGCATTGCCCTGCGCCAGATGATAGCCCCGCGCGGCTTTACTTAGGCTGCCTTGGCGCAGCCCACCCTGTTCTGCCAAGGCCGTTGCCAAAGCCAGCAGATCGCGGGCTTCGCCCTGCTTCAGTTCCAGTTCAACTTCACACAGCGTTTCCCTCAGTTCCCCTGCGCTAACCTCACCCTGATCGAACGCAATCTCAATCTCGCTCTCACCGTAAGTGACCACCCACTTCTCACGCACAAAGTCGGTACGGAACAGCGGCTGCAGCGCCTTTTGCAATGGGGCCAGCTTGCAGCCTTCCGGCCAGATGTCTGCCGGGAACTTTTTCAAGGCCAACACCGGCTTGCTGATGGCAACGTTGTACTCTGGCCGCTGATGCAGGCCACCCACCACCGAACCTGCAGTTTTGATGGTCATTTCATAGCTATCGTCGAAACCACGGATACGCAGGCCCATATCATGGCTACGCAGGAAATTGTCGGCGGTTTCGAAGTAAATATTGGTCAACTTCTGCGGTGCAGAATGCTGATGCGGCCAAGCGGCCAGCCGTGCGGGAAGGCCAGCGATCGCTTCAGGGGAAACAATAAACTTCAGTTCTATTTCAACGCTCATCATTCTTTTACACCAATAGGTTAGGCACTGCCGTGATGCTTCACGGTGGCGGAGTCAGCCGGCCACGAACACACAATGGTGAGTATCTTACCGCGATTCCCACCGGCTTGACTCTGCCGACTGTAGAAAAAACCTGTTAGGCTATAAAATGCCGCGCAACGCACGGAATCCGTGATACTAAGAGTGTTCTCATTCCGGTTTTGGCGTTGCGCCATCAGACTGAACGCTCTACTATCGTTCCATTAATTCACCCAGAAACGATTAACTCATGCAGAAATTACGCCTGATTTGCCTTGCCGTGCTGAGCTTCAGCATCACTTGGGGCGCACATGCCGAAGATAAGCGCTATATCTCCGATGAATTAAACACTTATGTCCACAGCGGCCCAGGTACGCAATATCGTATTGTAGGGACTTTGAACGCCGGTGAAGAAGTGACGCTGCTGAGCGTGAACGAAAACAACAGCTATGGTCAGATTCGTGACTCGAAAGGGCGCACCGTGTGGATCCAACTGGATCAGCTGAGCCAGACGCCAAGCCTGCGTACTCAGGTGCCGGAACTGGAGCAGCAGGTGAAAACCCTGACCGATAAATTAGCCAATATCGATAACAGCTGGAATCAGCGCACCGCCGAAATGCAGCAAAAAGTGGCCGCCAGCGACAGCACCATCAATGGTCTGCGGCAGGAAAATCAGGATCTGAAAAATCAGCTGGTTGTCGCCCAGAAGAAGGTGAACGCGGTTAATCTGCAGCTCGACGACAAACAGCGCACGATTATTCTGCAATGGTTCCTGTACGGCGGCGGCGTTGCCGGTGCTGGCCTGTTGCTTGGTCTGCTGCTTCCGCGCCTGGTTCCGCGCCGTAAAAATAATCGCTGGATGAACTGATCTCATTCTCAGCCAGCTCAGGCGCCTGCGGGCGCCATTTTTATTGGCCTCAGCATCTGCCCGCCAATTGATGTAATCTGATAAAACCAGCCATCCAATATATTCAGGAGTTAAACCGTGAAGATTTACCTGGTCGGCGGTGCCGTCCGCGACAATCTGCTCAATATACCGGTGGTCGATCGCGACTGGGTGGTGGTCGGCGCAACGCCTGCCGATCTGCTGGCACGCGGCTACCAGCAGGTGGGTAAAGACTTCCCGGTATTTCTCAACCCAGAAACCCATGAAGAGTATGCATTGGCGCGCACAGAGCGCAAATCCGGCCAGGGCTATACCGGTTTTACCTGCTATGCCGCGCCGGACGTGACGCTGGAAGACGATCTGCTGCGACGCGATCTCACCATTAACGCCATAGCGCAGGCTGCCGATGGCGCATTGATCGACCCTTACCACGGCCAGGCCGATCTTGCAGCACGGGTGTTACGCCACGTTTCCGCGGCCTTTGGCGAAGACCCTCTGCGCGTACTGCGCGTGGCGCGCTTCGCCGCCCGCTTTGCCCATTTGGGCTTTAGCGTGGCTCCAGAAACCAGCGCACTGATGCGGCAGATGGCAGAGAGCGGCGAGTTGGCGGCGCTGACGGCCGAGCGCGTGTGGAAAGAAACCGAGAAAGCGCTGCAAAGCCAAAGCCCACAGGTTTACTTCCAGGTACTGCGTGACTGTGGTGCACTGCAGGTGCTGTTCCCAGAAATCGACGCGCTGTTTGGCGTGCCTGCGCCTGAGAAATGGCACCCGGAGATCGATACCGGTGTGCATACGCTGATGACGCTGGCCATTGCCACGCAGCTCAGCCCTGAAGTGGATATCCGCTTTGCTGCCCTGTGCCACGATCTCGGTAAGGGCAAGACGCCGCCAGAACTGTGGCCTCATCACTATGGCCACGGGCCAGCCGGGGTGAAACTGGTCGAAGCACTGTGCAAGCGGCTGCGCGTGCCCAATCCCGTGCGCGAGTTGGCCAAGCTGGTGGCTGAATACCACGATCTGATCCACACGGTGAATAAACTGCGCCCAGAAACCCTGCTAAAGCTGTTTGATGCCATTGACGTGTGGCGCAAGCCGCAGCGGCTGGAACAGATGATCCTCTCCAGTGAGGCCGATGCCCGTGGCCGTACCGGTTTTGAAAACAACCCTTATCCACAAGGGGATTATCTGCGCCAGGCGTATCAGATAGCCAACACTGTCTCGGTTAAAGAGGTGGTGGACAGCGGCCTGCAAGGCTTGGCGATCCGCGAGGAGGTCAAACGCCGCCGCCAGCAGGCACTGGCAGAATGGAAAAAAACGCAGGAACCCCAGGCCTAAGCCGGTTAGTCCCTTCCTCTTTCCTATTTTCGGGCAAGAGGAAGGGGGTGACTCAGAAGCCTTCCTGCACCAATAAGTCACGGCTGATTTCCGCGATACTTTTCGCCCCGGTCAGCGTCATCGCTACACACATCTCTTTTCTGATCAGATCGAGCAGGTTTTCCACCCCCGCCTGGCCTGCGGTCGCCAACGCATAAAGATACGCGCGCCCTAACAGCACGCTGTCGGCCCCGAGCGCAATCATCCGCACCACGTCCAACCCGCTGCGCACCCCGCTGTCTGCCAGGATCGTGATATCCCCCTTTACCGCGTCGGCAATACTCGGCAGCGCACGGGCAGAAGAGAGCACGCCATCCAGTTGGCGGCCACCGTGGTTGGAAACCACGATGCCATCGGCACCAAAACGTACGGCATCCCGCGCATCATCAGCGTCGAGAATGCCCTTAATCACCATCGGCCCCTGCCAGAAGTCGCGGATCCACTCCAGATCGCTCCACGAAATCGAAGGATCAAAGTTGGCCCCCAGCCAGCCGATATAATCCTCCAAGCCGGTGGGTTTACCGAGATACGCTGAGATATTCCCCAAGTCGTGCGGGCGCCCGTTCAGGCCAACGTCCCATGCCCAGGCGGGATGGGTTACCGCTTGCCAATAGCGCCGCAGTGCGGCGTGCGGGCCGCTCATGCCCGAATGTGCGTCGCGGTAGCGAGCGCCAGGTGTCGGCATATCCACGGTAAAGACCAATGTGGTACAGCCGGCGGCTTTCGCGCGCTCCAAGGCATTGCGCATGAATCCGCGATCTTTCAGCACATACAGTTGAAACCACATCGGGCGCTTGATGGCCGATGTCACTTCTTCGATGGGGCACACCGAGACGGTAGAAAGCGTAAAAGGAATGCCGTTTCGCTCTGCGGCCCGCGCGGCCTGCACCTCGCCACGGCGCGCATACATGCCGCACAACCCTACCGGGCCAAGGGCCACGGGCATCGATAGCGTTTCGTTAAACAGTTTGGTTTCCAGGCTGAGTGCCGACATGTTTTTCAACACCCGCTGCCTCAACGCGACCTGAGCCAGATCTTCCACGTTGCGCCGCAGAGTGTGCTCGGCGTAAGCGCCACCATCAATATAGTGAAACAGAAAAGGTGGCAGTTTACGTTGTGCTGCAGCGCGGTAGTCGCTGGCTGCTGAGATAATCATGGAGCGATCTCCCTTATTTATTACAGTGAATTTTCATCCGGCAGGCGGGTAATGCGCGCCAGCCTTGCCTCATCTTCATGCAGGCCTTTAATGGTGGAATGCACAAACCCCAGGTGGGATTTGGCCGCTCTGCCAGCCCGTTCAGGATCCCCAGCCAGAATAGCCTGCAACATTTCCTCATGCTGTTGTGTAAGCCGCGCAAAGATGGTCGGCACGGTATACATGCGCTGGCGGCTATGCATGACGGAAGACTGCATTAAATCGAAAAAACCACGCATGGTTTGCAGCAACACCACGTTATGGGAAGCTTCGGCAATCGCCAGGTGGAAGCGCACGTCGGCCTGTGCCGCCAGATCAGGGTTATCGCTCTCTTTAAACTCTAACGTGGCGTCAAAACAAGCCTGCAGCTTCTCTTTATCTGCCGCGGTGGCACGCATCGCCGCGTGCCAGGCGGTGCTGGCCTCAATCGCGTGGCGGGCCTCCAGAATGTCGTAGCGATAGTCAGGGTCGTCGGCGACTAAGGTTCTCAGTGGTTCTACGATGCATTGTTCCGACCAGGGGGAAAGTTCGTCGCAAACATAGGTGCCACCGCCGCGTCGGCTAATCAGCACCTTTTCGCTAATCAGTTTCTGGATCGCTTCACGCAACGAGGAGCGCGAAACGCCCAACTCGTTGGCCAACTGGCGTTCGGCGGGCAAACGCATGCCCGCTTGCAGTTTACGCTCGTGAATCATTGCCTTAACGTGCTCGACCAGACGATCGGCTAGGCGCGGTGGCTGAGATGCGCTCATGGGATCATCCACGTCAGCCAGTAGGCCTGTAGCGTGGTGATCACCCCCACCATACAGGTGAAGATCAGGCTGTGTTTCACCGTAAAGCGGAACAAGTCTGACTCTTTTCCCACCAGGCCAACGGCTGCGCAGGCAATGGCAATAGACTGCGGCGAAATCATTTTCCCGGTGACGCCGCCGGTGGTGTTAGCCGCCACCAATAACACATCCGAAACGCCAATCTGCTGCGCGGTGGTCGCTTGCAGGGCGGCGAACAGTGCGTTGGACGAAGTATCAGAACCGGTAAGAAAAACGCCCAACCAGCCAAGGAACGGCGAGAAAAAGGTGAAGGCCTTGCCAGTATGCGCCAATGCCAACGCCAGCGTTGCCGACAGGCCGGAATAGTTAGAAATAAAAGCAAACGCCAGCACCATGCCAATGGAATAGATCGGCAGCATCAAGGCGGTTAACGTTTCGGCAAATGTGGTGATTGCGTCTTTGGGCTTCATCCGCAGATAAATCACCGAGGCAACTGCCGCAACCATAATCGCGGTACCGGTGGCCGAGAACCAGTCAAGCTTGAACACCGCGGCATAAGGCGTGATCTCTGCCACCACCGGCGGCATTTTCGCTACCAGCTTATCCAAGAATGGCACCGGGAAATTGAATACCCAGTCTTGCAATGCTCCGCCTTTAGCAAACAACGCTTTAAACGGCGGGATGCTCCACAGGGTGACGGTGGCGGTCAGGAAAATAAACGGCATCCAGGCGCGAATAATCTGCCCTAGCGTATAGCTGTGCTGCGTCAACGTTGGCTCAGTAACCGGGCCTTCAGCGTTCTCAAAACGGAAGATGCGTTTAGGCTGCCAGACACGCAGAAACAGCGTCAGGCACACCAGTGAAACCAGCGAAGAGATGATGTCCGGCAGTTCCGGCCCCAGAAAGTTGGAGCTGAGATACTGCGCCAGGGCAAAGCTGCCCCCAGCCACCACCACTGCTGGCCAGGTTTCCTTGATGCCGCGCCAGCCGTCCATTATCGCCATGATCCAGAACAACACGATGATCGTCAAAAAGGGCAATTGACGCCCAACCATCTGGCCGATTTCGAAGCTGTCTAACCCGGTGACCTGACCCGCCACGATAATCGGGATCCCCATCGCGCCGAAAGCCACCGGCGCAGTGTTGACGATCAGGCAAAGCCCCGCCGCATACAGCGGGTTGAACCCCAACCCAACCAGCAGCGCAGCGGTGATCGCAACCGGTGCCCCAAACCCGGCCGCCCCTTCCAGAAAGGCGCCAAAGCAGAAACCCACGATCAGCATCTGTAAACGTTGATCGGGCGTGATCGAAAGAATCGAAGAACGAATGATGTCAAACTGCCCGGTCTTGACCGAGATTTTGTAGACAAACACCGCCGCAATAATGATCCAGGCAATCGGCCATAAGCCATAGAAAAAGCCATACACCACTGCGGCGATCGCACGTTCTGCCGGCATCTGGTAAAGAAACAGCGCCACCAGCAGGGCAATCCCCACGGTGAATGTGGCAGCAATGTGCCCCTTAAGTTTGAGTTTTATCAGAGCAAAAAAGAAAAACAGAATAGGCAGCGCCGCGATCAGGCTCGAAAGCCAGATATTACCCATAGGATCATAAACTTGTTGCCAGGCTTGCATGCAAATATCTCCAGCGATTGTTCGCATTTGTTCCCCACCGAATTGGTCCTACCAATAAGGCGGGGTAATCTATTTGATATGCGATAGTTAATTCACTGTTAAAAATATGCAATGACTCTGTTTTTATTTTTGGCTGTTCTGTGTGAGAGATTCACATTTTTTATCGATTGGTAGGACCAAATGGCGAGGGGAGGGAGAAATTTGTGAATAGTGGGCAAAGCCCACTATTGAAGAGGAGAATGAATTGCTGGTGTTTACATAAACACCATGTACACCACCGCCGCAACGATAAAACGATAAATGGCGAACGGCACAAACGAAATACGTTTGATAAGCTGCAGGAAGGTTTTAATCGCGATCAACGCAACAACGAAGGCGGTAATAAAACCGACGGCGAACATCGGCAGATCGCCCAGCGTCAGGAAATGCAGGCTCTTGTAGAGATCCAGCGCGCTGGCCCCCATCATCATCGGCACCGCCAGGATGAAGGAAAACTCGGACGCTGCATAACGGCTCACGCCCACCAGCATACCGCCGGAAATGGTGGCTCCCGAACGGGAGAAACCCGGCCACAGCGCCAGACACTGGAAGCAGCCGATGGCAAATGCCTGGCGGTAAGTGATGTCATCCAGCCCCACTGCCGGAGGATTCTTCGGTTTCAGCCATTCAGCCACCAGCAGCAGCACGCCGCCGACGATCAACGCATACATCACGTTTTTCGGTGCAAACAGCGATTTGATCACGTCGTGGAACACCAGCCCCAGCACTACCGCCGGGATCATCGCCAACAGAATATGGCCCAGCTTCAAGCGCCCGGCCGTTTTACCTTCATGCTCTACCGGCTTACCGCCAAAATGAATGCCGATCAAGCCAAACAGGCGACGCCAGAACACCACCACCACCGCCAGAATCGACCCCAGTTGAATGATCACTTCAAAGGTTTTGGCCGTGTCACCGGTAAACCCCAACCACTCACCGACGATGATCATATGCCCGGTGGAGGAAACCGGCAAAAATTCGGTTAACCCTTCAACCACCCCAAGAATAAACGCAACAAACAGTGAATGCATGTCAGCCATGATCCTGCCTTACCCCATGTCAAATTTAAGGCTATATCCCCCATCGCATGCAAGCTGCACAGCCAGCCATTGCCAAATCAAGGGGATAAACGTAAAAAAGCGGCAATGCTCAAATACAGTGCCGCTCAAACCCATATTCATTATTGCCCAGAATAACTCTTCTGAGTTGCATCTGAATGACAATCAGGCACCGCGCGTGCCACGCTCGATGATCACGCCAACCCGGCTGGCCTGTGCAACCGCTCCCGGCTTGCTGACCTTAATACGGACCCACGGGGATTTAAAGCGTTGCAGTAAAATTTCGGATACCTCCTCTGCCACGCGCTCCACCAGCGCAAAACGCTGCGACTGCACGTGCTGAGTGATCGCATCGCTGACATCGGCATAGCTCAGGCAGTGGTTCACATCGTCACTGGCTGCAGCCTGGCGGTTATCCCAGCCCATTTCGATATCGAACACCAGTTTCTGCTGAATGGTTTGTTCCCAGTCATAAACGCCAATGGTGGTGATTACGGTAAGCTCTTCGATAAATACGATATCCATCACGTCATTCTCAGTTTTTGGCCCTGCTGGATACCACTTCCAGCGGAATATGCGTATTATCCATGGATGTTGCGAGTAAAACGACCATTATTAAACGGAACCGCGTTATGAGTGCTACCGCGCTTGGCATGATTATCTTCGCGTATCTGTGTGGCTCAATTTCCAGCGCGATCCTGGTTTGCCGGATCGCCAGGCTACCGGATCCGCGTGAACATGGATCAGGGAATCCCGGGGCGACCAACGTCTTGCGCATTGGCGGCCGCTTGGCTGCCGCAACGGTACTGGTCTTTGATATTCTGAAAGGAATGTTACCCGTCTGGCTGGCTTATGCGCTCAATGTTCCGCCGCTGTACCTTGGCCTGACGGCGATCGCCGCCTGCCTCGGCCACATTTATCCGGTGTTCTTCCACTTCCGCGGCGGTAAAGGTGTTGCCACTGCGTTCGGGGCTATCGCCCCGATCGGCTGGGATCTCACCGGCCTGATGACCGGCACCTGGCTGTTGACGGTGCTGCTGAGCGGTTACTCCTCGCTGGGGGCAATTGTCAGCGCGCTAATCGCACCATTCTACGTCTGGTGGTTCAAACCGCAGTTTACCTTCCCGGTGGCGATGCTTTCATGCCTGATCCTGATGCGCCATCACGACAACATCCAGCGCCTGTGGCGCGGGCAGGAAGGCAAGATCTGGGGGAAGTCCCGCAAGAAGAAACAAGATGCTGCAGAGCAGGAAGAGCATAAAGAAGAATAATTGGGGCCGGAGATTGCCGGCCCTCAGCGTTTATACCGCCGGCAATTCTGCCAACGGCCAACGCGGGCGCACAGAAACGCTCAGCTCTGGATTGGCACCGCTTTTCAGCCGAATCAGCCCCGCATAGGCGATCATCGCACCGTTATCGGTACAAAACTCCGGGCGGGCATAGAACACCTCCCCACCGCGTTTTTTCATCATTTCCGCCAATTTGGCGCGCAAGGTACGGTTGGCGCTAACGCCACCGGCCATCACCAAACGTTTAAACCCGGTCTGCTCCAGCGCACGCTTGCATTTAATCGCCAGCGTATCCACCACCGCATCCTCAAACGCGCGCGCGATGTCGGCACGCGTCTGATCGTCGTTACCGTTGGCGCGGATGGTATTGGCGGCAAAGGTCTTCAGCCCGGAGAAGCTGAAATCCAGCCCGGGGCGATCGGTCATCGGGCGCGGGAAGGTAAAACGCCCTGCGCTGCCCTGCTGTGCCATGTTAGACAGCATCGGGCCACCGGGATAATCCAACCCCAGCAGTTTGGCGGTTTTATCGAAAGCCTCACCGGCGGCATCGTCAATGGATTCCCCCAATAATGCGTATTCGCCAATGCCGGTAACGCTGATGAGCTGAGTATGCCCACCGGATACCAGCAGCGCCACAAACGGGAACGCCGGAGGATTATCTTCCAGCATCGGGGCCAACAAGTGGCCTTCCATATGGTGCACCGGCACGGCGGGCACGTTCCAGGCAAACGCCAGCGCGCGGCCAATGGTTGCCCCCACCAGCAATGCGCCCACCAGGCCAGGGCCTGCGGTATAGGCCACACCGTCGATGTCTGCAGCACACAGGTTTGCTTCTTTCAGCGCCGCCTGAATCAGCGGCACGGTTTTACGCACGTGATCGCGGGACGCCAGCTCCGGCACCACACCGCCGTAATCGGCGTGCAGCTTCACCTGGCTGTACAGTTGGTTGGCTAATAAACCGGCTTGATCGTCATACACTGCAATTCCGGTTTCATCGCAGGAGGTTTCTATACCCAGTACTCGCATTACATTTCCCATCATTCACGTGCGGCCGCCAGTTTAGCATAATCACAGCCATTTACCGCCATTGTACGCTAGGTTGATGATTCGCCACGGGTGATTAAAAACGAGCAATTCTCCCCGATTCGTCTATAATCGGCGGCCGATGCATAATTGCGCGAGTTTGCCGGAACGCGGCGTGTTTCAATTTGCTATGGTGCTTTACAAAGCAGCATCCATTGAAGTAAAATTCCGCACCATTTTGAAAAGGCTGGCGCTTGGCCAGCAGCAAACCGAATTCTATTGAGGTGAGAGGCACATGCCGGTAATTAAAGTACGTGAAAACGAGCCATTTGACGTTGCTCTGCGTCGTTTCAAGCGTTCCTGCGAAAAAGCAGGTGTTTTAGCTGAAGTTCGTCGTCGTGAGTTCTATGAAAAACCGACTACCGAACGCAAACGCGCTAAAGCTTCTGCAGTAAAACGTCACGCCAAGAAACTGGCTCGCGAAAACGCACGCCGCACTCGTCTGTATTAATCCTTCGGGGGTAACCCCACCGCGTGATTTTTTCTTTTCCAAGAACACGCAGACTGAGTAGTTGCATACGAAGGCCGTGCTTTCCGTAAGGAATGCGCGGCTTGTTCTCGTTTATAAGCAATCGAACAGGGGCTTATGGCTGGACGAATTCCGCGTGTATTTATCAATGACTTGCTGGCGCGTACCGACATCGTCGATCTGATCGACGCCCGGGTCAAGCTCAAGAAGCAAGGTAAGAATTATCACGCGTGCTGTCCGTTCCACCACGAAAAAACGCCTTCATTCACCGTTAATGGCGATAAACAGTTTTATCACTGTTTTGGTTGTGGTGCGCACGGCAACGCCGTCGATTTCCTGATGAATTACGACAGGCTCGAGTTTGTCGAAACCATCGAGGAACTGGCCACCATGCACGGGCTGGAAGTGCCTTACGAAGCAGGCACCGGGCCGACGCAGATTGAACGCCATCAGCGCCAAAGTCTCTACCAACTGATGGAACAGCTTAGCGCGTTCTATCAACAGTCACTGCAGCAATCCAGCGGTGCACAGGCGCGTAATTACCTGCAACAGCGCGGGTTGAGTGATCAGGTTATCCAGCATTTTGCCATCGGTTTTGCACCTGCCGGTTGGGACAATGCGTTAAAACGCTTTGGCCGCGATACCGACAGCCGCGCCGCATTGAACGATGCCGGGATGTTGGTGACTAACGATCAAGGACGTACGTACGATCGTTTCCGTGAACGTGTCATGTTCCCAATCCGCGACAAACGCGGACGGGTCATTGCCTTTGGCGGCCGCGTGTTGGGCGATGGTATGCCGAAATACCTGAACTCGCCGGAAACCGAAGTATTCCACAAAGGCCGCCAGCTGTACGGCCTGTATGAAGCACAGCAGAGCCACCCTACCCTGCAGCGTTTGCTGGTAGTTGAAGGCTATATGGATGTGGTGGCACTGGCGCAATACGGCATTGATTATGCCGTCGCCTCACTGGGAACCTCGACCACGGCTGAGCATATTCAGCTCCTGTTCCGTGCCACCGATCACGTTGTCTGCTGTTATGACGGCGACAGAGCCGGTCGCGAAGCGGCCTGGCGCGCGCTGGAAACCGCACTGCCCTATCTCAACGACGGGCGTCAATTGCGGTTTATGTTTTTGCCTGATGGCGAAGACCCGGACACATTAGTGCGTAAAGAAGGCAAAGAGGCATTCGAACAACGGATGGAGCTGGCACAGCCGCTGTCCACTTTCCTGTTCGAAACCTTGATGCCGCAGGTTGATCTGAGCAGCCCGGACGGCCGCGCCAAGCTGAGCACGCTGGCGCTACCGTTGATTACTCAGGTACCGGGCGAGACTTTGCGCCTGTATCTGCGCCAGCAGCTCGGCAGCAAACTGGGCCTGTTGGACGACAGCCAGCTCGACAAGCTGATGCCCAAACAGGCTGAAAATGCGAATAATTATCAGGTGCCCCAGCTAAAACGCACAACCATGCGTATACTGATAGGGTTACTGGTACAAAATCCGCGTTTGGCTACACTTATCCCGTCACTGGAAGGATTAGAGCAGACCAAGCAGGCAGGATTACCGTTGTTTGTTGAACTGGTACAGACTTGCCTGGCGCAACCCGGCCTGACAACCGGCCAGTTGCTGGAGCTGTATCGCGACAACAAATTCAGCCAGCAGCTTGAAACCTTGGCGACCTGGAACCATATGATCGTTGAGGATATGGTCGAGCAGACCTTTTTAGATACGTTGGCCAGCCTGTATGACTCGGTGCTAGAGCAACGGCTGGAAACACTGATCGCCCAAGCCAGAACACACGGCCTGAGCCCTGAAGAACGTGAAGAAGTTCGCTCACTGAATCAGGTGTTAGCGAAAAAAAACTGAATACCAACGGCTTAAGTGCCGATAAATGCGAGGGTTCAACCCTGCAATATGCCGCCATAGTGGGCCGCGGCAACAACTAAAACGCCCCAAATGCTATTGTTGGCGGTTTCGCCGACCGACACCAACCCAAATACTCTGAAGTGTGGATACCGTCTTATGGAGCAAAACCCGCAGTCACAGCTGAAGCTACTTGTCACCCGTGGTAAAGAGCAAGGCTACTTGACCTATGCTGAGGTCAATGACCATCTGCCGGAAGATATCGTCGACTCCGATCAGATCGAAGATATCATCCAGATGATTAATGACATGGGCATCCAGGTGATGGAAGAGGCACCGGACGCCGATGACCTGTTACTTGCTGAAAACTCAAACAACACAGACGAAGACGCCGAAGAAGCCGCTGCTCAGGTGCTCTCTAGCGTTGAATCCGAGATTGGCCGTACCACCGACCCGGTGCGCATGTACATGCGTGAAATGGGTACCGTTGAACTGCTGACGCGCGAAGGCGAAATCGACATCGCCAAACGTATCGAAGACGGTATTAACCAGGTGCAATGCTCCGTGGCCGAGTACCCGGAAGCCATCACCTATCTGCTGGAACAGTACGATCGCGTCGAAGCGGGTGAAGCGCGCCTCTCCGATCTGATCACCGGCTTCGTCGATCCCAACGCGGAAGAGGACATCGCCCCAACCGCGACGCATATCGGTTCCGAATTAACGACCGAAGAGCAGAATGACGACGATGAAGACGAAGACGAGGAAGACGATGCTGAAGACGATAACAGCATCGATCCGGAGCTTGCTCGTCAGAAGTTCGCCGATCTGCGCGATCAGTACGAAGCCACCCGTCTGATGATCAAAAAGAACGGTCGCAGCCACGCCAGCGCAGCAGAAGAGATCCTGAAGCTGTCTGAGGTGTTCAAGCAGTTCCGTCTGGTGCCAAAACAGTTCGACTTCCTGGTCAACAGCATGCGTACCATGATGGATCGCGTTCGTACTCAAGAACGTCTCATCATGAAGCTGTGCGTTGAACAGTGCAAAATGCCGAAGAAAAACTTCGTCACTCTGTTTGCCGGTAACGAAACCAGCACCACTTGGTTCGAAGCGGCACTGGCAATGGCTAAGCCATGGTCAGAAAAGCTGAAAGATGTCAGTGACGACGTGCAGCGCAGCCTGCAGAAGCTGCGTCAGATCGAAGAAGAGACCGGCCTGACCATTGAGCAGGTGAAAGACATCAACCGCCGTATGTCGATCGGTGAAGCGAAAGCCCGCCGCGCGAAGAAAGAGATGGTTGAAGCTAACCTGCGTCTGGTTATCTCGATCGCCAAGAAGTACACCAACCGTGGTTTGCAGTTCCTGGATCTGATTCAGGAAGGCAACATCGGCCTGATGAAAGCGGTAGATAAGTTCGAATACCGTCGTGGCTATAAGTTCTCGACTTATGCCACCTGGTGGATCCGTCAGGCGATCACCCGTTCTATCGCCGATCAGGCGCGTACCATCCGTATTCCGGTGCATATGATTGAGACCATCAACAAGCTCAACCGTATTTCGCGCCAGATGCTGCAAGAGATGGGCCGCGAACCAACGCCGGAAGAGCTAGCTGAACGTATGCTGATGCCAGAAGACAAGATCCGCAAAGTGCTGAAGATCGCCAAAGAGCCGATCTCCATGGAAACGCCGATCGGTGATGATGAAGATTCACATCTGGGCGATTTCATCGAGGATACCACCCTCGAGCTGCCACTGGATTCTGCCACCTCTGAAAGCTTGCGTTCTGCAACGCACGACGTTCTGGCTGGCCTGACCGCACGTGAAGCGAAAGTGCTGCGTATGCGTTTCGGTATCGATATGAACACTGACCACACGTTGGAAGAAGTGGGCAAACAGTTCGACGTTACCCGTGAACGTATCCGTCAGATCGAAGCCAAAGCGTTGCGTAAACTGCGCCACCCAAGCCGTTCAGAAGTGCTGCGCAGCTTCCTGGATGACTAAGGCTAGCTGACACACATTAAAACCCCGGCCTGCCCGGGGTTTTTTATTGTCTTTATTTCAGCGCCAGAAACAGTTCACGATAACTCGCCACCAGCTGCTCCAGCGTCGCACGGTTCAGCCCGCTCGGATTAGGCAGCACCCACCCTGCGTTTTACCGATCATCATCTCCTGACGCCCCCAGGGCACCTGGCGGATACCCAGTGCGCTGCTGAATGCCTGCTTACCGAGGATCGCCAACGCCTGCGGCTGGCATTGCAGGATCTTTTCTTTTAATACCTCACCGCCCGCACGCAACTCATCACGGGTCAGCTCACTGGCCGCCACCGTTGGGCGTGCCACCAGGGCAGTGATGCCACAACCGCTATCTTGCAATTGCAGCCACTGTTCGGGTGCTAGCTGGTGCTTAGTGAAACCAGCCTGGTGAATCACCTTCCAGAAACGGTTACTGCCGTTGGCGAAGGGGTAGCCCTGATGGGCGGAGGAAAGGCCGGGATTGATGCCGCAGAACACGACCTGCAGGTTAGGCGCCAGGAGTTCCATAAGTATCGGGAGTCCGTTAAAGGAAGTTACAGCGGTTATCGCAAAATCTACGTGCAATTACAACAGGCTAGAACTGAGCATAAAAGCAACATATGGTTTGAAGACAGTAGACCTTCATCACGTGATTACCGTATAATCACGCCGCTTGGCCCCTTAGCTCAGTGGTTAGAGCAGGCGACTCATAATCGCTTGGTCGCTGGTTCAAACCCAGCAGGGGCCACCAAATCGACAACCGGCAAGTACCAGATACGGCCAGTTAAAAACACTAAACCCGCATCCCTTCTAGGTTTGCGGGTTTTTTATTGTCCAGTTACGGCCAGTTTGATAGTGTAAGAGCCAGATTAATTAGGTATACGATTGGGTATATCCATCCAAAACCCTTTTTACCGTATACCCATTTTTATACTGGGGTTCGAACCAATGACCAAAAACAGTAAGCCTCTCACACCTGTAACTATCAAAAGTTTGCAACGTGAATCGCTCTCATCCGGTAAAGATTTGTTTGTTACGGACGGTGACGGCCTGCAATTGGTTATCAAGGCTGGCAACGCCTCCACCCTTTGGCGCTTTCGCTACTACAAACCGCACAGCAAACAGCGTGCAATGGTAAGCCTTGGCGCATATCCAGAAATCAGCATTGCTGACGCACGCAAAACCAAAGATGAATATCGCGCTTTGGTGGCAAAAGGCATTGACCCGGTAGAACACCGCAAAGAGCAAAGGCGAACTGAGGAGGCGCAACGAGCAAACACGTTTGAGCATGTAGCCGCAGCATGGTTCGAACTAAAGCGCGGTCAGCAGTTGGCAGAGGGAACGCTGAAAGATATTTGGCGCTCACTGGAAAGGGATGTTTTCCCCGCAATTGGTGGGCATCCGATTACATCACTAACAGCCAGGGATTTTATAGACGCATTAACGCCGGTATCCGCACAAGGCAAGGCTGATACGGTGCGCCGTCTGGCACAACGCATAAACGAGGTGATGTACTACGCCGTTAACTCTGGCCTGATTGGGGCAAACCCAGCCGCCAAAATCAGCAAAGCCTTTAATGCCCCTATCGTCCGGCATATGCCAGCCATCCGCCCGGAGGAACTACCCGATTTTATGCAAGCGCTTGCCATTGCCCGTGTAGAGCGGCAAACCCGGTTAGTGATTGAGTGGCAATTATTGACCATCTGCCGCCCCGTGGAAGCTGCCGGGGCGCGGTGGGATGAAATCAACTTTCAGGCCAATGAGTGGCAGATACCGGAAGACCGACTAAAGCAACGCCGGGAACACATCATTCCCCTGAGCAAGCAGGCGTTAGCCATTCTGGAAACCATGCGCCCCACCAGCGGCCACCGTGATTTTATTTTCCCTCATTACAGCGACCCCAAGCGGCCAATGAGTGAGCAAACCGCCAATGCTGCTATTAAGCGTATGGGCTATGGTGGGCGGCTAGTGGCTCACGGTCTGCGCTCTGTGGCAAGTACCGCTCTAAACGAGCAGGGTTTTCCCTCTGATGTGATAGAGGCGGCGTTATCGCATCTGGATAAGGATGAGGTGCGCCGTGTCTATAATCGCTCTACTTATTTGGAACAGCGCCGCACGCTTATGGCGTGGTGGGGTGATTTTGTTGAACGGGCCGCAACCGGAAGCCTTAGCGCTGCTGGTGGTATTCGTAATTTATGTGTTGTGGGAGGATAAATAATGGCACTACCCAATAGACTATTTTACTCATTAAATAAAGCGGCTCAAAAAGCCGGTTGCGATATTGAAGATTTATTTCACTTTTTTATGTTGGGGAAAATGTTTTTCTTGATGCGAGTAAACGCCTCATGCGACTTAGAATTAGATGGTGATTCATACCGTTCAAGAACCGATGAAACCAGTATATCTATCACAGAAAAAGAAATAGAATCACTATGTTTAAAAGAACAAAAAAAAGATGAAATAAGGCATTGGAAAAATCATATTGAAACGACAGATTTAGTTGACATAATGCTTATCCCACACGATAAAGAAACACAAAAAGGTGTGGCACCTGTAATAAAACTCATAATTAATGGATTCATGATGTTATATGCACCAGAATGGAACCCTCACAAGGGTAATGACGTTGTGGTGTGTTATTTATTTAACCCACAAGAAAGCTCTAAAAATGTGCTTAATGGGGTAGTGGTCGAAAACGTCATAGTTCAGGATTTACCACTTTTCGTTTCTCATAACGAAATTGAATTACTAAAGAATGGCGGGAGAGACATTACTGCCTTTTTACTTGGCAAAAATATAGATTCAAGACATGTCGACATTGATATAACTGAAAAGGCCGCTGATTTTATAAGAGGGCTACTTGATTTATGTTACTCAGACAAAGAACTAACCGCAAAACCTTGGCTTTATATAGATAAGCAAGAAGCAGAAATATATCAGGATTTTAAAGCTAAAGGCATCATTCCACCTTCACCAAAAACGTTAAAGCGCTGGCTAGATAAATAATCCAATATCCGACATGGCCGACAGGTTGCCGGTCATGTCCAACACATGAAACCATTTCTATGAAAGTATTCCTAGACGGCCAGAACAGGCCAGATATAGCCAGAGGAATACAGATATGACCACCTCCACCGAAAAAATACTGACCAAGAAAGAGGTTGCTGCATTGCTGCGCCTTAGCTCCACCACCAGCATTGACGACATGATACGCGCCGGGGAGTTTATTCCGGGCTTTCGTCGTGGCTTGCGCCGTGTGGGCTGGTTTGAATCAGAGGTTAATGCTTGGCTTCAAGCTCGTATTGATGAGCGTAATAAGGTTTTGGAAGCAATTTTATCCAAAAACAAAAGCCGTCAATCGGCATAATGCGGGGAAATAGCTAATGAAACGACCAGTTATCAACCACAAAGATCTATATGAATTTTTACCGGAAACAGGTAAGCGCTTGATTGATATTATTGGCTCGAAATCAGCGTTTACAATCATGCAAGAAATGGGCGGAAAAACTTACAACAATTGTCACCGAAAACACAGCATCTTCTTTAAATATTGTGCTGGTGTGCTTGGGGATTTAGAAGCAAGGCGGGTTGTTAATTTGCTTTCATCCCGTGGTGATATTTACATTTACATTCCTTCCCTAAAGCATGCAATTTCAGCGCAAGAAAAAGCAACCATGCATCAAGCCGTAATAGCGCAATACGCTGAAAACATTTCCAAAGGGATGATGATATTGTCAGCAAGAAACGCCATAGCGATTCAATTTGATATATCTGAAAGAACAGTAAGAACGATATTGAAAGGGGGTTGTGATGCGTGACAATAAAGATTATCTGCGTTTCCTTTCTGCTAACATGTTGCAAATGGTTGGCGTTATTGGTCTTGATAATACACTGTTAATCATGAAGCGGTATGGTGGACTAAATCTTGATGTGGTTGTCGGAAAGAGAGATTCATCCACTAAACGAGAAATTATTGACCTCATAGGCAAGGAATCGGCAACCTTGCTTACTCGTGACTTCTCACGTGACCGTATTTATATACAGATACTTTCCGCTGTAAAAACCAAGTTAATGCGCTACGAAAGGAATAAGGAAATCAACAGCAGGTTTAACGAATTAGTCAAAAAAAACCCAAGTTACCGCCATGCATTAAAAATACTTTCCAGTGAGTTTAATATCACTGACAGGCAAATATATAAAATCATTAACCGTATTTAATGCCGCTATACAGATCTATTACTGAGACTTAATTTATGAACCGTTTATTTTATCCTGCGCTGGTGGGGCTGCGTTGCTGCGCTCAAGTGCTGGAAAGGCTGTATATCGGCGCTACCACCGTGACGGCCACCAGCAACCGCCACACGGTCAAAACCGGCCAGCCAAAGGGAAGCCCCTCCTTGGTTGGCAAAAGCCCACTGGCTGGCCTGTGGCTAGCCCTGTCAATGCTCCCGATACGTGCGCCCTTTGTCGCCTGCCGCTATGTGATTTCGTACTGGTGTTTTCTGGCGCTGTACAGGCTGTGGGGCGTTATACACGTTGATTACTCCACTCATGGCGGTGCTGGCTTTGTGCTGGTGCGTTACTCCTTTCTAACGGCTCACCGGGTTAATCAGGTGCTTGATGCCCTAGCGCTCTATGCGCCGGTACACATCAAGCGCGGCGGCTCGGTCTGGTGTGCGGCCACGCTGATTGCTACCCCATTGGACGCCCTACGGGCATCTGAGCGCCTACGCCATGAAACCCATAGCGCAGCACCAACGCCGCCTAATACCCCTCCCTGCGCTACTGTGGCCGTGTTCCTGCTGGTGCTGGTTGCGCTGCTGGTGTGCGCCTCAATCTCCGTGGGGGTGCTCCATGCGTAAAAATACCTTGCCTGCCGCCGCTGGTGGCTGCTATGGTTTCCTTGCTGGTGTAAATCCACTGGCCGGGTTTGACAGCCTGAGAGCTAATGCGGACAACCGCAATCTTTCCGTAATGCGGTCTTTTTGCGTCCGTACCCAACCAAGTTGCGCCCGTATTACGGTGGGGCGTGACGGGGGAGCCTTCGTGCTCGCCGGTTTCATTAGCGCCGGTCTGTCAACCCTGTTACGCCTCACCACCCCGTTTGACAGCGGTCTGGTGAGGTTAATAAACCTTGCTAATGAGGCCACCGCTATGGTTGCTACCCCTACCTGTTTACACCCTGAATTCACCTTTCACTTTCTGGCCGTGCGCCGCGCTGACCTGCGCGATACCCCGCACCGGGAATCTGTCACCGCCCCGGATGAACTGACCGCACGCCGTTTGCTGGCACGTGATTTCGTGCTGCTGTTTGCTGGCCGTGTTCCCTCTCAGGGGGTGCGCCATGTTTAAAATCATCATTACCACTACAGAGTATTTCAACGGCAAACCGACCCGCACGGAATCCGCTCAGTATTATCGCCAGTACAAAACCAGCAAAGCCGCACGGAACAAGGCCGCGCAGTTTAATGAAACCGTGCAGGCGGCTGGTAGCCCTCTTAAATACGTGACAACCACGGAAGTCTTAGGGGGTGCAGCATGACTAACCCGGCACCGCTCAATCATCATTGTGTTTATGACGTACTGAATCACGCAATGGACGCCATTACCACCGATGCGGCCCGTTGGAGCCTGCGCAGTGATGCAGAAGTTTCCCGTAACGCGCTGCTTGATGGGTTGGAATTTATCGGTTCAGCCATACAGGCCAGCACAGTTACGGGGCATCAGCCGCACCATTTCACCCCATCCGATGTAGCCCGTCTGAGTAGCTTCCTGATGTGCGCCCCGGATTTAATTCGGGCTATGAATGCCGTTATTGAGTCTTACGAAGAACACGCAACCTGCGAGGGAGCCAGCCATGTCTGATATGTATAACACCACCATTCCTGAACTGATGCTTAGCACCATGCGCAACGCTGATGCGGAGAAAGCTGAACGCCTGTTTGATGATGCTGAATTCTGTGGCCGCAAACTGATGGAAGGAATCATGACAACCGGGCGCTTGCTCTCCGGTATGGGTGACGGCCTCGACCCGCAAATGTGGGAGTTACAAAGCATGGGTGACTCACTGGCCGTTATGGCAGAACTCGCTACGGGGTTTTATGACGTAGTGGATTTGTACCGTTGCCGCCAGCTTGCGGGGGAATTGCCACCGTTGCGGGGCGCAATCCGCTGAGGCACCGCACATTATCGCCGTGGTGACTGTTCACCACGGCCAGTAATCACCGTAACACCCGCCAGAAATCAGCACCGTGATGCATTGCATTGAGCGCCGCTACTGCTCAGGGCGGCGGCTTGCCTGATTTCCGGCTGCAGATAATCAGTAAGGGTACAAATATGACCGGTAAATCCTCCCGTTTTGGCGTTTCCGCCGTGGTGAATGCTGCGTCCGGGCGCTGGCCTGAAATCTTCCGTTCGTTGAGCATTGAAGTCCCCGCCAATGGTGCGCACGGTGCCTGTCCGGCGTGCGGTGGGAAAGACCGCTTCCGTTGCGATAAACACGACGATAAAGGGCGCTGGTTTTGCAATCAGTGCGGCTCTCATGACGGGCTTGATTTGGTTGCGCGGGTAAATCGCTGTAGTTTGGTGGAGGCCGCAAAACAGGTAGAAAGCGTTATCGGCGCGGTGGCCGGTAACGTTGCTGACCGGCAACAATCCGCACACGGCACACCAGCCGCCACGGCGCAGAAACCCGACGATGCGCCCACTACTCTGGCCGCGCTGGAAAAAATTAATCACATGTTATCCGCAGCGGCCAAAAGCCCCGGCGAAAGCGCCTATTTACAGGCCAAGGGATTGACCGGTTATCGCCTGCCGCTACTGGCTGATGGCTCGTTAATTCTGGCAATGGTGACACTCTCCGGGGAAGTGACCGGCGCACAAATCATCAAGCCGGACGGCACCAAAAGATTGCTGTCTGGGAGCCGTAAACGTGGCGCGTTTATCTGCACCCGTGCCGCACCACCGAACAGCCCGGAAGTGGTCATTATTGCGGAGGGATACGCTACCGCCCTCACCGCTTCCCTGTTCGATAGTAATGCTTTCACCGTGGCCGCGCTGGATGCACAGAATTTACTGCCAGTCTGCAAGGCGTTTCGTGAGGCATACCCACACGCCAAAATCATTATTGCGGCGGATAACGATGCAGGCGCGGACGGTGCGGAAAATACTGGTGTGTTGTGGGCGGAGAAATCTGCACGTAGCGCCAATGCATGGGTGACGCTGCCGCCCACCGACGATAAAGCGGATTGGGATGATTACCGCCAACGTGCAGGAATCACCGCCGCTACCGCTGCGTTTCATGCCGGGCTTTACCAGCCAGAAACCGCCAGTGCGCAGACACGCACCGCACCGCGCACCGATGCGCTAAAACCCTATATTGATTACCGCAGTGACGGCCTTTTCTGGATTGAGCCGAAACTTGACCGGGAATCGGGGGAAATCACCGACAAAGAAGGGTGGCTGTGTGACCCGCTGGCCGTGATTGGTGTGGGTGACAGTGGAGAGGAACAGTATTTACTGATTGAGTGGACGCCGGAAGGTCACCGGGAGCCGCACACAGAAATTCTCCCCAAGCGGGAAGTGGGTGAGCGTGAGGGGTGGGCGCGGTTGCGCCGTAAAGGGCTGGCCGTGACCAATAACACCGCCTTGCGCACCATTCTGGCTAACCACCTGCAACGCGCCGGTAAGCGTGAATACTGGCGTATCGCACTGTCTACCGGTTGGCAAAATGGCGCTTACCTGATGCCGGACGGCTCTGTCATTGGTGAGCCGGAAACACCGGTAAAATTCAATGGCCGCAGCGCGGCGGCAGGCGCTTACCGTGTACGGGGTACGGTAGAAAGCTGGCGTAATTCGGTGGGCGCACTGGTGAACGGTAACGCCTGCATGATGTTGGGCGTAGCGTGTTCGCTGGCTGCGCCGTTGCTGCACATTGCGGAAATGGACAGTTTCGGTGTGCATCTTTTTGGCGATTCCGGGCGCGGTAAATCCACCATTGCCTACATTGCTAACAGCGTGTGGGGCCACCCTACGGAATTGCTGTTGAGTTGGTTTGCAACAGAGTACGGGCTGACCAATGAGGCGGTAGCGCACAATGATGGCCTGTTGTCACTGGATGAGATAGGGCAAAGCACCAGGGCGAAATCAGTCGCCAGTGCGGCTTATGCTCTGTTTAACGGTACAGGCAAGATTCAGGGGGCGAAAGACGGCGGCAACCGGGAAACACTGAGTTGGCGGGTGCTGGCTTTGAGTACCGGCGAAAAGGATTTGGAAACCTACCTGAGCGCTGCCGGAGAAACCACACACGCCGGGCAACTGGTGCGCCTGCTCAACGTGCCAATTCTGGCAGTAGAGCGCACGCACGGCCACCCTGACACCCGCAGCCATGCCGACGCCTTACAGACAGCCACAAAAGCCCACTACGGGGCGCTTGGGCGCGAATGGGTGTCTTACCTCTCCACCTGCAAGCCATTGGCCGTTGAAACCGCCCTGCGCACCGTAGAGGCGTGGCAATCGCGCATTCCTACGCAAGCCAGTGACCAAGTGCGCCGGGTGGCTAGCCGATTCGCGTTACTTGAGGCCGCGCTGATAATGGCAACGCACCTTACCGGATGGACGCAAGAGCAATGTCAGCAGGCCATACAGCGCTGTTTTAACGATTGGCTGTTCCTGTTCGGATTGGAAAACCGGGAGGACTCCGCCATCGTGAGGCAGGCAATAGCTTTCTTGAGTGCTTACGGCATGAGCCGCTACGCCCCGGTAAAGTATGACCCACGTGATTTACCCATTCGTGACTTGGCCGGATACCGTCAAGGGCGGAAAGAAGCGCCGGATAGTGATGAGATAGACATGCGCTATTACACGTTCCCGCATGTGTTTGAGGAGGAGATAGCGAAAGGTTACAACCGCCTTAAGGCCGCGCAAACCCTGTTTGAGTCGGGGATGCTGGAAAAGCCAGACAGCCCCAAGGCGCGGGGGTATGTGAAGAAATCACCCCGCATCAACGGCAAGCAACACACCGTATACGTGCTGATGCTGCCAGACGATGACGATACAGAGGGCGCGTAACTTTTCTCATGTGTGCGCGTAAATAATTGTCGGTTCAGTCGGTTCACTCTATATAAATACCTCTACAGACCGCACCACGACTGGCTTTTTACTGAACCGACACGCTTAATAAAATGTCGGTTCAGTCGGTTCAAATGGTTAAATGTCGGTTCAGTGCACCAAAATGGCACGGTAGGAGGGCTGATGTTTTTCAGCCTTTTTTCTGGCTGGCCGCTTAAATACTTAATTTTTTCTAATCAATAAATCACAAAACATGAAAGTTACTCCTTTTATATGATTTATTAAATTTGAATAAAAAACCAACAAAAATAGCTATTCTCTCCTCCGCGCCATACGATGAACCGACATTTACCCCCTTTGAACCGACACGTTTTCAAAATGTCGGTTCAGCACAAACCCAGACACAGAAAGGCTCTCAGGGTAGTGAACCGACAAACCGACTGAACCGACACCTTCACGTCTATATAGGGAATTATTTCGGCAAAACTTTTTCTTCATTCATGCACAAGATTAAACATTAATGAATCATGCCGCCGTAATCCGGTGGCTGTTGCTGACCGGGCATCATTACCCGCCGGATTTTGCGGATTCAGTCGGCCTTGTACCACCCCTCGTAGTATGTTCCTTTGGTGCCAGTTTCTTTTAGTTCGCAAGCAAAGGTTTTCCCGTTGGATAACTTGCCGCTAACGATGTCGGGTTTATCTCTGATAACCGTAAGGGAATGCCCTGAATTGTTTTCAATTGACGACAGGCAATCCGACAAAGTTCTAAACTCCGCCTTCATCACGCTATCACACCCGGTAACAATCAGTACCGGGGTGAGTACCAGCACTTTCAAGAATGGGGATAACTTCATAATCACACCTCTCCATGTCGTGTACGTCGATACATCCAGCCGCGCCAATGGGCTGAAAATGGACTATCGACGGTAACACACCCTTCCGGCCATGACTGATAGCCCGGCAACAAAGCCGAACGCTTGGTAAATCGGGATTGGCCGGGATAGTGCAGGATTTAGCGGGATGAATGCCGTTCAGATGTAACAACATTCATTTTTTCAAACACGCACCTCTACTGGAAAGGCCACCGTCACAAAACGCGCTGTAAGCCATTTTGAGGCGCTTTAACCCTTACTCTCCCCTCGATAAGCCTGTAGCGGTTTTAACGCCATAGCGCCCCATGCGAGTAAAATAGCTGCCCTTTGCCGCTGGTGGGTGGGGTGGTGCTCATTTTTCAAGGCTATTTAAACAAGGTAAGGCAAGGATAATTCATTGATATGGATCACCTTCTTTAACAGAAAATCACCGTAACTCACTGTATTAAAATGATAAAAAATGGTTTTTTATGGTGTTTTTTTGATAAAAAATGAATAGGAAACTGAACAAAAATGATAGGTTTTTAAACACACGGTGTTTAAACCCCTTTTAAAGCACGTTTAAAGATTTTTAGAGCCGCCGCAATTCGGGGTGAAAAATTCAAATAGGTATACATTTGGGTATACGAAATCAAAAATTAATTTATTAATTCATTTAAAAACAATAGATTAATAAACAAGAACAGACCCAGCAGGGCCGCCAAATTTTAGATTTAAAATCATATAATTAAGCCACCTTTCACGGTGGCTTTTTTACTACCATCTTGTTTATTTCCCTCTATTTTGTCCTCCCGTTAATTTCTGTCCCCTCTTTAACACAAACTCCAGACAAGAAAACCGGATTTCCGGGAGCTTATTCATTTAGATCAGCATATTTTGCTGACCGTAACTGTTTGAAGTGGAATTGGCTCGATAATTCACACACATAAAATAAGGCCTATTTAATTTATGGTTAAAGGAAGGGATAAGTGACAGAAAAGCAAACAACATTGCTTTGTAAAAACATTATGTTCACTGCTGACCCACCTCTAGAAAAAATCAATATCATTACTAATTAAATGGATATTAAAACTCTAAGATCATAAACGTGCCCCATTCTTCCTATGCAAAGTGTGCTGCAAATCCCACTCCAAGGTAATTTATATTGTACGCATTAGTATATACATGTACATACTGTCTAATATTAACTAAGAATTCACTTACTTCATCCGCCACACTTCAAGTTGGCATGTACGTTGGTTGCGTTTGTTCATCCCCAAAAACATAGCTAGCTATGTTTTTGAAGACTCTCGAACTTGTCGCTTGCCTGCAGTTTGAATTATTCAGGAGATAAATTTTTCCATGAGGATAGATGCAGTATGTAGATAGTAATTTTGAAAATTTCTTGTCTGACTACTAAAAGGATTATGGGTATGACAGAAAACTCTTTATTAGCAGAAAAAACAGCGGGAAAAGTCAGTAACTATAAAGTTATCATTGCTGCAAGCCTAGGCAATGGCCTGGAGATATTTGACTTTACAGTATATAGCTTCTTTGCTGTTATTATCGGTAAACTGTATTTCCCGAGCGATTCAGTTTATGGTTCTCTTTTGTTGTCTTTTGCCGTTTTTGGTGCAGGTTTTATCACTCGCCCTCTGGGTAGTATGGTACTAGGAACCTACGCGGATAAGAAAGGGCGCAAGGCTGCCATGCTGGTCACTATTATTTTGATGGGGCTGGGGACCTCATTTATTGCCTTCAGCCCTACTCACGCACAAATAGGTATTCTGGCTCCGCTGCTGATCCTAGCCGGCCGTTTGATACAAGGGTTTGCTGCTGGTGGGGAAGTTGGCGCTGCCACAACACTATTACTAGAATCCGCAGGTAAGAATCAACGCGGCTTCTTTGTCAGCTTTCAAGGCATGAGCCAAGGCGTAAGTATTCTTGCCGGTGCGTCATTTGGCCTTATCTTAACGTCTACACTATCAGAAGAGGCGCTTTATTCTTGGGGATGGCGTATCCCGTTTATTTTCGGAATGTTGATCATTCCTGTCGGTCTGTATATCCGAAAAAACATTAATGAAACCTACTCCTCTGAAGCCAAAGGAAATATTGAGACTCAAAAAAACAAAGGGCCTTTACTGGAACTCTTGTCGCATCATCCTCGTGAGCTAGTTCTCGGTATCTTAATGATTATGTCTGGCACCACGATGTCATACATTATCATGAGTTATATGCCGACTTACATGATACGAACCAGCCTCATTTCGGCACCGACTGCCTACTTATTCAGCTGCATAGCAGGTATTACACAAGTCATCGCTATTTATTACTCTGGTCGTTACGTCGACAAAGTTAATAATTATAAAAAGCCGATGCTTTTCTCGATGGCCACCGCGCTATTACTGGTTTATCCGATGTTCTGGTTCCTCGGTGTAGCCGAGTATATTCTGGTTGCTGCCATATTCCGCATCCTGATTGTTGTTGCATTAGGCATCAATATACTCTCTAGCGTAATGCTAATCGTGGCAGCCTTTCCCAAACATGTACGTGCAACGGGAACATCGGTGGTTTATTCTTTTGGTGTCGCGATATTTGGTGGTTCCGCGCAATTCTTGGTCACCTGGATGCTCGATATAACCGGTAATCCGATGGCACCAGCCTGGTATTTAATCATCATGCTCAGTTTAAGCCTACTGGCAACCTGCATGTTCAAAGAACGTCATTACGACTAAACAAGGTCAATAACTCATGAAAACAGCAACAGGCATCATTCCTGAGATTAGAGAGTCTTTTGACGAAATGCAGAAAATTCGTCACGATATTCATCAGCATCCTGAGTTGGGTTATCAGGAACATCGGACCAGTGAACTCATTGCCCAATATTTAACTCACTGGGGCTATAAAGTCATTAGAGGTATTGGCGGCACCGGTGTCGTAGGTATTTTAAAAGCCGGTAACGGCACCAAATCAATTGGCTTGCGGGCAGACATGGATGCATTGCCTATTGAGGAAACGACGGGATTGCCCTATGCAAGTCGTATTTCTGGCGCAATGCATGCCTGCGGCCATGATGGACACACAACGACCCTGCTTGCTGCGGCCAAATATCTGGCACAAAAGAAAAACTTTTCAGGCACGGTGAATCTGATTTTTCAGCCTGCAGAGGAAGGTAATGCAGGCGCGAAGGCAATGATTGATGATGGGCTGTTTACTATCGCCCCCTGCGACATGATCTTCGCAATACACAATTACCCCGCCCCTTCGCTTAAATTTGGTGCGATGTGTATTAATTCCGGTGCAATAATGGCCTCAGCAGATTCGCTGGTTATCAAAATTATCGGTAAGGGAGGGCACGCTGCTTCACCTCAATTCACCTGCGATCCTATTGTGATTTCGGCATCGGTGATACATGCTTTGCAGAGCATTGTATCACGCAATGTAGGCCCTTCTGATTGTGCTGTTGTCAGTATTACAAGTATTCAGGCTGGTAATAGCTTTAATATCATTCCCAACGAACTTGAGATGAAATTAACCGTCAGAACCTTGAATGAGGAACAAAGGGCATTTATTCTTGCGAAAATCAATGAAATTGTGCAAGCGCAAGTAAAAAGTTTCGGCGCGACTGCAAGTATTACAGCACATTCGATTGGCTACCCAGTTTTGGTCAATGCCAATAAACCCACCCAGTTGGCAATAGAAGTCGCGACTGAATATTTTGGAGAGGAAAATGTCATCACTGACTCACCACCATTGCTAGCCAGTGATGATTTTGCTTTTATGTCACAACAGGTACCAGGGTGTTATATCAATATTGGTGCAGGTGAAGGCATTGGTTTGCATAACCCACAGTATGATTTTAATGATGAGCTGATCGTAGTGGCAGGAAGTTTATGGGCACACCTGACAGAGTCGCTGCTGCGCTGATTTGCGATAGACGGTTTTGTATTAACATAACCGTCACTCGAGCCTATTCGATTCAGGATCCCCATGAGAAAAGCGTTAAGAGCCAAAATTATCCAGGTCTGTGATGAGAAAATCCGTACGAAGGGAGATAACGTTGGGCTCTCGTTTTATGCCTTTTTTGCCAACAGAAATGATGATCCTGAACTACTGATGGAAGCTGCCAGTTGGTGGATAAAAGACATGAAGCTGGATCACTTTGAGAAGGCAGTGAAAATAAAGGCACTGGTCGAATCGATGGGGGAATAACTTCCCGAAAGATAAGATAAGCCGCCATTCCCTGCGGCTTATCTCTTATTGAGTAATTACATTACCCCCAGATCGCGCGCAGTGCGATCCACTGCACGTTTGGTTTTCTCCAGTAATTCATCGATCTCACTGTGCTTCGCCACCAGCGCTGGCGCCATAATCATCCGCCCCGCAGTGGAGCGGATAATGACGCCCTCTTCAAAACCATAAGTTCGGCAACGCCAGGTAATATCGCTTTCGTTGCTAAAACGCTGGCGGCGGGTTTTATCCTCGGCAAACTGTAACGCGGCCACCATGCCGGTGCCTTGGATCTCGCCGATCAGCGGGTGATGGGTAAAGATCTCACGCAGCCCTTTTTGCAGGTATGGCCCGCTATCCTTTTTCACCTGGCTGACGATCCCTTCATCGCGCAACGCCTTAAGGTTTGCCAGCGCGACCGCGGCCGCAACCGGGTGGCCGGAGTAGGTCAACCCATGCGCAAACACCCCGCCTTTTTCCACCAAGGCTTCGGCAATGGTGCGGGAAAGCACCAGCCCGCCCATCGGGATATACCCCGAGGTCAGCCCTTTGGCGATCGACAGCGTGTCGGGTTCAAAGCCGAAATGCTGATGGGCAAACCATTCTCCGGTGCGGCCAAAACCACCAATCACTTCATCGGCACAAAGAAGCACATGATATTGACGGCAGATACGCTGAATCTCCGGCCAGTAGCTCTCTGGCGGGAAGATCATCCCGCCCGCGCCCTGGAAAGGCTCGGCGATAAACCCGGCGACATTTTCAGCCCCCAGTTCGAGAATTTTCTCCTCCAACTGTAAGGCACAGCGGCGGCCAAACTCCTCGGGGGTCATAGTGCCGCCATGGGCATACCAATAAGGCTCGTCAATATGAGCGATCTCCGGCAGCATACCGCCCATTTCATGCATAAACTTCATCCCGCCCATCGCAGAGCTGGCCAGCGTAGAGCCGTGATAACCGTTCCAGCGGCCAATCATGACGCGCTTTTTCGGCTGCCCGACCACCTGCCAGTAACGGCGTACCGTGCGGATCAGCACTTCGTTGGCTTCAGAACCTGAATTGGTATAAATAGCGTGGCTGTAATGGCGCGGCAGCAGGCTGAACAGCATTTCTGACAACTCCACCACCGCCGGATGCGTAGTGTGGAAAAACATATTGTAGTACGGCAGTTGCTGCATCTGCTCAGTCGCGGCAGCCACCAAATCCTCACGCCCATAGCCGAGATTGGTGCACCACAGGCCCGACATGCCATCCAGGTAGCGGTTGCCATCGTTGTCC
Source organism: Serratia sp. MMO-28 (assembly GCF_037199905.1). NCBI lineage: Bacteria > Pseudomonadati > Pseudomonadota > Gammaproteobacteria > Enterobacterales > Yersiniaceae > Serratia > Serratia sp. MMO-28. Next base: position 120,961 of record NZ_JBBCVB010000009.1, on the reverse strand, counting down.
CACAGGTAGAGCCCCTCACCTTTCACGATCACCCGCGGGCCTTCCGCATTCAGTACTTTTTGATCCAGAAACGCGTGGATATGATGGCTCGCATCCAGTTCCTGGTAGTCACGGGTTTCACGCTTGTGATGATTTTGCATATTCATTGGCGATTATCCTTTCACATAGTATGAGTATCGACGTTAGGCTGCGGCGTATGTGCCAGCGGCTCTGGCTTGAACAAGGGTTTACGCATCACAAATTTGATCCACACCAGCGCAATCAGTGAAACCAATCCCAGTACCACCCCCGCCACCTTATAAATCTGTATCGCTTGCTCGGTTGAAGGTGAAATATTCGCGATGGCATACAGCATGCCGACGATGCCGATCGCCTGCGGCAGCGGGTAAAAAGGGGTACGGAAAGGCCGGTGCTGATTGGGATAACGCCTGCGCAGCACCAGCACATTGATATGAGTGATGATGTAAGCCAGCAGCCAGGCCAGTGCGGCGGCGCTCAGCAGCAGGTTGATCGAATCGTTTTCCATCAACAGCAGCGGCAGCCCGGTGATGCTGGCAACAAACAGTACCGAAACCCATGGGGAGCCCGTTTTGGCGCTATGGCGTTTAAAGCAGGGGAACGCCTGGCCGTTTTGCGCCATCCCGCTCAGCATGCGGGGAATGGTGGCCAGCGAGGAGTTAAGCGTGCTGCAGGTGGCGGTAACCGCTGCGGTCACCAGGAATATCTGGCCCGTTTCACCAAATACCGCCGTGGCAAACAGGTAGTGTGGTAAACCGTTGGTGGCCAGTTCCTCGGGTGGGATCATCAACAGGGCGCCGAGGCAATAAATCATAATGGTGCCAAAAATCACGCTCAGGCCGACGATCATCGAACGCGGGATATCGCGTTCCGGGCGCTGAGCCTCTTCCACCAGCGGGCAGACAAACTCCGCCCCAACGAAGCCCCAAATCGCCATAGCGACCAGCGTCAGCACGCCCCAGCCGAGCGGATTCCCCGAGCTATTGGCAAACAGGCTGGTCAAGGGCTGCGCCTGTTCATGGCTGATGGCGCTCAGGCCTAACAGCAGCAATACCACCAGCATCACTACGGCCAACAGGGACTGCAGGCGGGCGAAAATATCGATGTTCATCAGGTTGAGTACGGTGAACAGGCCCAAGATGCCGAAGGCAACCGTCAGCGGTGGCAATGACGACGAAGGGAAAACTTTGCCGATGATCAGATCGAGCAACAGCAGTTCGGCAGAAAGCGCAAACATCGCCACCACGATATAGCCGGAGAACGTCGCCAGGATCGCCGGGAACTGGCCGATAGCCACCTCGGTATAGCTGCTCAGGCTGCCCGCGCGCGGGATCATCAGCGACAGCTCAGAAAACGAAAACGCATAGCTGAGCGCCAGCAGATAAGCCAGCCCCAGCGGGATGATAAAACCAAATCCTGCAATGCCGACGGCCTGCAGCATCAACACCATCACGCCTTGCGATACCACTAACCCGATCGCAACCGACAGTAATGCCCCCAGGCCCAGCGTTTTATGCCGGGCCCCTGCGATATCACTGGCTTTGGGGAACGCATCCAATAATAGATTGGCTTTTTGAGTCATTGTCTCACCCTCGTAATGGTCAGGGAACCCATTGACACGCTAGCGCAGCTGAATCCAGGTCGTTTTCAATTGGGTGTATTTGTCGAAAGAGTGCAAAGAGAGGTCACGCCCAAAGCCCGACTGCTTGCCGCCGCCAAAGGGCACCGTCACATCCAGCGCATCGACCGTATTGATCGATACCGTTCCGGCGTTCAGGCGTTGTGCAACCCGGTGGGCACGATTGAGATCGTCACTCCACACCGAGGCGGCCAGGCCATAGATACTGCCGTTCGCCATCGCGATCGCCTCGTCTTCCGTATCAAACGGGGAAATCGCCAGCACCGGGCCAAAAACCTCTTCCTGGACCAGGCGCATATCAGCACTAACCTGAGTGAACAGCGTCGGTTGCACGAAGTTGCTGGAGCCGTTGCAGCTCAGGCGCTGGCCGCCATAAACCAGACGCGCGCCGTCCTGCCGAGCTTGTTCAATAAAGCTCATCACGCGTTGGGTATGGCGGGCATCCACCAATGCCCCGGCACGGCTGTGCGGATCGAGAGGATCGCCGGGCTGCCAGTAAGCCGCCTGAGCGATCAGGCGTTCGACAAACTCATCATGAATGGCGCGCTGCACCAGCAAGCGGGAGTTGGCCGAGCAGACTTCGCCCTGGTTATAGAAGATGGCAAAAGCGGCTTTTTGCGCCGCCAGGTCCAGATCCTGGCAATCAGCAAAGATCAGATTCGGGCTTTTACCACCGCATTCCAGCCACACCTGCTTGAGGTTGGATTGCGCCGAATACTGCATGAAAGCCTTACCCACCTGGGTTGAGCCGGTAAACACCAGGCAGTCGACATCCCTGTGCAGCCCCAGCGCTTTACCGGCCCGCTCGCCCAATCCAGGCACCACATTCAGCACCCCGGCGGGCAGCCCCGCCTCCAGCGCCAGCTCCGCCAGGCGCAAGGCGGAAAACGGCGACTGTTCGGCAGGCTTCAGCACCACGCTGTTGCCTGCTGCCAGCGCCGGGGCCAGTTTCCAGGCCGCCATATCCAGCGGGAAATTCCACGGCACCACGGCGGCGATCACCCCCAATGGCACCCGGGTCACGGTCGCCAATACGTTCTGCGCCGTCGGCGCAACCTGGCCGTACAATTTATCCAGGCTTTCGGCATACCAAGAGAACACCTGGGCAGCGCCGGGAACATCCACATTCCAGGCGTCCATCACCGGTTTGCCCATACTCAGTGAATCAAGCAAGGCAAGTTCTTCACGATGTGCCAGCATCAGTTCAGCCAAGCGCAGCAGGACCTTTTTACGCTCGGCGGGGGGCCGATGCGCCCATACGCCTTGCTCGAAACTGCGGCGCGCAGCACCTACCGCCAGATCGACATCCGGTTCATCGCAAGCGGCAACTTTCGCCAGGATCTGGTTGTTGGCCGGGTTGATCACATCAAGCGTCATGCCCGTTCGCGCTGCAATCTGTTGACCATCGATGATGGCGTTATTGATGAAGCGTTGATGCGCCGCTCGCTCTTGCCAGCCGCTGAGAGTAAACATACCTACGCCCTCATTATGTAATTAATGTGTTTATTAAATGTTAAATATAGAGTTTGATGCTATCGAGCTTCTGCTCTGGGGAAAAGCAGTAAAAATATGGTGAGTGGTGATAAAAAAACTTAGCAACAGGAATGGCGTTAGAAATAGCTGGGAAAGGTATGGCAGATAAATATATCGCGCAATCAGGCCGCCAGGATCGCTCCGCATTCTTTGAGCTACCTCACTGTTAAGTGACAGCGGTTACTCTATGCTGCAAAGCTTATTTTTACATTTAATTAACATTTAATTAAATTATCAGGCTTGATTTTTGAACATTGATCGCTAAATTCACCTGGGAGATGGTTAACCGTCAGTTACGTTTATCCCGATACGAAATCAAGGAGTCAACGATGGCTAACTACACTTTACGCCAGCTTAAATACTTCGTTACCGCCGCCAAATGCCGGAGCGTGGCAGAAGCGTCACGTAAGCTGTATATCGCGCAACCCTCGATCTCCACCGCGATAAAAGGCCTGGAAGACAGCTTTGGCGTGCAACTTTTTATTCGTCACCATGCGCAAGGCGTTTCACTGACCCCTTCAGGCGAGCGCTTTTACAACAAAGCACAGAAACTATTAAGAATGGCTCATTTGTTTGAGCAAAACGCGTTAGCCGATAATGATATGGTTTCCGGGCAAATCACTATTGGCTGCTTTGAAACGGTCGCCCCATTAATTTTACCGAAACTGATTAGAGGTTTTAAAACGCTTTATCCCGGCGTAGAAACCATTATTCGCGATGGCGAACAGCATGAATTAGTGCAAAGCCTGACGGCGGGGAATCTTGATGTCGCGCTGTTATATCATCATGAACTGAACCATCACATCTCAACGGACATTCTGGCCAAGCCAAGAAAGCCTTATGTATTATTGCCAGCCGACCACCGCTTCGCGCAGCAAACCCAGGTGTCTTTAGCTGAGCTAGCCACTGAACCGATGATCCTGCTGGACGTTCTGCCAAGCCGTCACTACTTCGTCAATTTATTCACCCAGGCGGGGATAACCCCCAATATCGTCTTTAGCTCACCGTCTATAGAGATGGTGCGCGGCATGGTTGGCCAAGGGCTGGGTTTTGCCATTCTGGTCACGCGGCCTTATGGCCAATACAGTTATGACGGCCAGCCGCTGGTGACCATCGAACTGCAGGACGAGGTCGAAGGCTCTGGGCTGGTCGTGGCTTGGCTCACCCGCAACCAGCTCACCAAGCCAGCCCAGCTCTTCGTCGAGTTTTGCAAGACAGAGCTGGCAGACATGCTGTGAACCTGTGCCTAAGCCAGCATCCAGGTGCGCAAATTCGCCAGCATTTTCATGCAGCGCTCGAGTTGCTCAACGCTCACGTATTCATCAGGTTTGTGGCCCTGATCCATGCTCCCCGGCCCGCAAATCAGCGTGGCCACGCCGGCTTCATCAAACAGGCCGCCTTCGGTGCCAAAGGCCACCGTGGTGAATTCATCACTGCTGCACCACTGCGCCAGCCAGCGGGCAAAATCGGATTGCGGATCGGTGAATAGCCCTGGGTACTGGCTGAGCGGCTGAAAGCGGATATCGCTGCTGGCCGCAACCCGCCGCATTGCGGGTAACAGCTCCTCTTCAGCATACTGCTCCAGTTCGCTGATGACGGCATCAACCGCGACGCCGGGCAAATGGCGAATCTCAAAATCGAACTGGCAATCCTGCGGCACAATGTTAAGCACCGTGCCGCCGTTAATGGTGCCCACCTGCAGCGTGCTGTAGGGCGGATCAAAACACCGGTTTTGTGTGGCCGTCAGTTGGGTGCCGAGCGAGGTTAATTTATTAATCAGTTTGGCTGCATACTCAATGGCATTCACCCCCTGCGGCGTATAGGCCGAGTGGCAAGCGTGACCATAAACCTGGCAGCGCATCGCCAGTTTGCCTTTATGGCCATAAACCGGCTTCATTGCCGTAGGTTCCCCCACGATGCACATTGCCGGTTTATCCTGCGAGGCCTTTAGATGGGCTACCAGGCTGCGAACCCCCAGGCAGCCGACCTCCTCATCATAAGAAAACGCCAGGTGCAGCGGCATACGCAGCGGCTGAGCAACAAACTCAGGCACAGAGACCAACACGCACGCCAGAAAGCCCTTCATGTCGGCGCTGCCACGGCCATAGTAACGGCCATGCTGATGCGTCAGCGCAAACGGCGGCACGCTCCATTGCTGCCCATCGGCCGGTACAACGTCGGTATGGCCAGACAGCATCACCCCACCATGGCCCGCCGGGCCGGTACGGGCATAAAGATTGGCCTTTCTGGCGCTGGCGTCGAGGAATAGCTGCGTTTCTACCCCTAACCCCGTCAGATAATTTTGAATAAAATGAATCAGTTCAAGATTAGATTCGCGGCTGGTGGTATCAAAAGCCAGCAGCCGCGCCAGCATGTCGCGCACGGCATCACTCATCGCCCGGCACCCCGTAGCTTGGTGCCTCACGCGGATCTATCGCCCGCGTGAGATAGGCTTGCATCTGTGGTTTATACGCCTGCCACAGCGTCTCCAGTTCGCCAATCGGGTCGTTCTCTGCCCAATCGACCCGCAGATCAACGATTGGCCAGGAGTAGTTCCCCACCACCTTAAGCGCAGCAGAATGCACCGGCCCGGCCTCGCCGCCCCCTTCTATTGCCGCCTGCAGCGCCGCCATCAGGCGATCGCTCAGTTGCCCCGCAGCGTACTCAAATGCGTGCACCATGGCATTAATCACCTCAATATCTGCCAGCATATTGCCCGCGGCAACGCAGTCTGCGCCCTGCGCCGTATGGTAGAGGCCTAGCGACTTTGCTCCACTGAACACCGCCGTTGCCCCAGAGCCGTCAATCGCGATGACCTGGCGATATTCGCTAAACGCGTGATCGGCCAGCACGCCTTGTAACGCATGTTCGGGTTTTGCCCCCTGGGCCAACTGTTCCAGCACCTGCTGGCCGAGCATCGGCAGCGTAATGTTCTGGCTGGAAACCGCGCCAACCCCCGCCAGCAGCCAAGGGCAGCGTGCCCCAACCGCAATACTGGAAGAGCTCAGCGCAATACCAAGCTGCCCGGTCTCGGCACAACGTGCAGCAATAGAAAAGGTCATAACGCCTCCTCCGCGACCCAACCTTCGGGGATCACGGCGATAATATCGATTTCCATCAACCACTGCGGCTGGGCCAATGCCGCCACCACAATCCCGGTCGAGATCGGAAATACGCCTTTCAGCCATTTACCCACTTCCTGATAGACAGGCTCACGATACCTAGGGTCAATAATATAGGTGGTGGTTTTGACAATATGTGACAGATCGCTGCCCGCTTCCGCCAGCAGTTGTTTCACGTTTTTCATCGCCTGCTCGGCTTGGGCGCGTGGATCGCCTAATCCCACCAGATTACCGGCAAAATCAGTTCCCACCTGGCCACGAACATAAACGGTATTTCCCGCCCGCACCGCCTGGCAGAGATCGTTATCCAAGGATTGATTCGGATAGGTTTCTTTCGTATTAAACATGCGAATGCGTGTATGGGTGATATGACTCATGTCTAGCTCCTATTAACCAAAAATATATCCTAAATAATTCGCGTGGCTGACAGAGGGGGCTGGGCGTTATCACGCTTTGCCAGCCAGTAATACAGCGGTGAGGTCACTACTAACCCCACCAGCCAGGAAAGATCGGCACCGTTAATATGAGCTGAAATAGGCCCTACGTATAATGGCGTATTCATAAACGGGATCTGTACCAGAATACCAATGGCATAAGCCCATAATGCCTGTGGATTGAAATAACCGTAGATGCCGCCATTCGCCTGGAAGATCGAGCTAATATCGTATTGACCTTTATGAATGGCATAAAAATCGATTAAATTGATGGCGGTCCAGGGGACCAATACCACCAATAGCGCCAACACCAAATCCACAAAATGGCCGATAAAATCTGCCGATGAGTAAATGGCGGCAACGCAGCAGCACACCAAAACCATAATGGATAACACCGCGCGGCTGTTAGCGGTAGGGATCCAACGCCAGGAAAAGGTCTGAACTAAGGTAATCAACGATATCACCGCGCCATACAGGTTCAGTGCATTGTGGCTAATCACGCTCAGCAGGAATAACACCAACATTAAAGAGCCAAGCGCACCGGTCGCCAGCTTCACCGCATCCATGGTGTCCATACCGATAGGCGTAGCCAGTACCGCGACCGCCCCAAAGATAAACGACAGGCTCGAACCCAATACCGAACCGAGATAGGTGGCCCAGAAGGTGGCCGACACGGAAACCTCTGCCGGTAGATAACGTGAATAATCAGAAACGTAAGGCGCAAAAGCAATTTGCCACAGCGCCGCCAGCGACACCGTGGCCAGCCAGCCGGAAATAGTAAAGCCGCCGCGCGTCAGAAAATCGGTGGTATGTATATGGGTAAAGATATAGCCAAACCCCAGCACAATGCCGATCCCCAGTACCCAGGTTCCAATCCGGTTAAGCACATGAATAAAGCGATAACCGATAATGCCAATCACGCAGGAACCTGCCGCACCCACGATAATCCCTACCGGCACCGATATGCTGTTCACCACGCCATGCAGGGACTTGCCCGCCAGGACAATATTGGAGGTAAAGAAACCGACATACATCACCCCGGCGATCGCCACCACCAGCAAAGAGCCTAACGAACCGAATTGAGCACGGCTCTGGATCATCTGGGGAATGCCCATTTGTGGCCCTTGGGCCGAGTGCAGGGCCATAAAGATCCCGCCGATAAAGTGCCCTACCAGAATGGCGATCGCTCCCCACAGCAGATTCAAATGAAATAACTGTATGCCCAGTGCACCAGTCACAATAGGTAAAGGGGCAATATTGCCGCCGAACCAAAGCGTGAATAAATCCCGCACTTTCCCATGGCGCTCTTCCGTGGGAATATAACCTATCGTGTGTTTTTCAATCAGCGGTGGCGATGACTCAGCGATGGACATGGTGAACTCCAGGTTAAGAAAATTATTATTGTGATAGGACGGTAGCCGTTATTATCGGCCGCATTTTCTTATTGGAGTGATAATGGACATTGATGGAGTGATAGATAAAATATTAATTTTGTTATCTGAGAGAATAAAAAAGCTGCCTTATCAGGTTCCCGCTTGCATCATTAATTTATATTCAACCCTTAGTTTAATAATATTTTACCCATTCATCTCCATTCCATAGTCTTGCCCATCTATGCCCAAGCTATCCCCAAGTTACTTCAAGATACAGGTAGGCGGCAATCGAACGAAATCCCGATGAGCTTACATTAGTAAGTGATTCGGGTGAGTGAGAGCAGCCAACACCCCTGCATCTTGAAGGGCGACGGGGATATTTCTCATAACCGAATAACCAGGCTAAGGATGCAGATATGACATCAGACAACATCAACATTGATACGCTAGTGGTAGGGGCCGGTCAGGCTGGGGTAGCGATGAGCGAACACCTGACCAAACTGGGTATTCCACATTTAGTGCTGGAAAAGAATCGGATAGCCGAAGCCTGGCGTACCGGGCGCTGGGACTCTCTGGTGGCGAACGGCCCAGCCTGGCACGATCGCTTCCCAGGGATGGCATTTACCGGTGTCGATCCCGATGGCTTCGTGCCGAAAGAGCAGATTGCCGATTATTTTGCTGCCTATGCGGATAAATTCAACGCCCCGATTCGCACTGGCGTAGAGGTGAAACGGGTACAGCGCAACCTTGGCCGCCCCGGTTTTAGCATTGAAACCAGCGAGGGCATCATCGAGGCAAACCATGTGGTGGCCGCCACCGGCCCGTTTCAGCGCCCGGCGATCCCGGCTATCGCCCCCCAGGATCCGAGGATCACTCAGCTTCACTCGGCGCATTACCGTAACCCGCAACAGTTGCCCACAGGAGCGGTGCTGGTTGTCGGCGCCGGCTCATCCGGGGTACAGATTGCCGACGAACTGAGGCGGGCCGGAAAGCAGGTCTACCTCTCCGTTGGCGCACACGATCGCCCGCCCCGTTCTTATCGCAACCGCGACTTCTGCTGGTGGTTAGGCGTGCTGGGGTTGTGGGATGCGGCAGTGAGCCAACCGGGTAAAGAGCATGTGACGATTGCCGTCACGGGGGCTCACGGCGGCTATACGGTAGATTTCCGCGAACTGGCGCATGAAGGGGTGACGCTGGTTGGCCTGACTCGCTCTTTCCAGGATGGCAGCGTCACTTTCGCTGGCGATCTGAAAGAAAATATTGCCCGTGGCGATGAAAATTACCTGGAACTCTTGGATGCCGCAGATGCTTACATCGCCCGCAATGGGTTGGATCTGCCCGAAGAGCCGACGGCCCGCCACATTTTACCCGACCCGGAATGCATCACTGACCCGATTCTGCAGCTTAATTTATCCGCGGCGGGCATCACCTCGATTATCTGGGCCACGGGATACACGGTTGACTATGGCTGGCTCAAGGTAGACGCCTTTGATGATCGGGGCAAACCCCAGCACCAGCGCGGAGTTTCCAGCGAGCCCGGCGTCTATTTCTTAGGCCTGCCTTGGCTGTCGCGGCGCGGCTCAACCTTTATTTGGGGCGTCTGGCATGACGCTAAGTACATTGCCGACCATATCGCTACGCAACGCAGCTATTGGCAATATCGCGATGCCGGGCAGCGTTAAGCGTATTTGTGGGGGTATCCTCGTGGGCTATTCCTTATGCATATGTTGGACGAGTATTTATTTCGGTCGCTAAGCATGTTGTGTTCACTTGGCAATGTAGTGAACGCGCCCGAGCAGGGGGTTCAAGAGGCCAGCCCCCTGCACCCCGGCCCTTGCCATATCAGGTGGTCGCTGTGCGCCTTCCCTCCCCTACCTATCCCCGGCTCGAATAGCTGAATTTTTTTACCAACGTCAGTTCACCAGGATTACGCATTGGCACAATCACGGTTTCCTGCTTCTCATTCGGGGTACCTTCCTCGGTCACAATAGTGAGCTGCGCCGTCGTCAGGATCTCTTCCCCTCTGCCGCCATAATAGTTGACATACACCAGATACTGGCCGCTTTCAGGTGCTGGTGAAGAGAAGATCTCAGGGCCGTAACCGGTGGTCACATCCACATCCAGTGCCCCGCCATTCGCTAACTGCCGGCCACCATACCAGGCATGCCCACCGTCAGGAGTCACCACATGCAGATCGAGATCGGTATTATCCGTATCCCATGAGAGCACCAAGCGTAAACGCGCCGGGATCGCCCCGTTGCCTCTTTGCGCATAAAACTGGGTACGGTGTTTCGCAACACGATCGGGGCTACGGACTTCAACGCCGTTGCTGCCTTGCGGAAAGATATAAGGGCGGTTAAAACTGCCATCCTCCTGAATTTTCAGCGGCATACTGACGCCGTTCACGATCAAGCGCCCCGGCTCCTGTTTAGCCTTGCTGTCTGGCTTGGGGAAGTCTTTAATCTTCCCCTTGATCAGCGCCTGTGCTGACTGGCTCGCCGGTGAATTCACCGATGATGCCGGATAATTTACCTGTTGGGAGAAATCGGCCCCTTCACCCGAAGTGTCATGCCACCCGGCAAGCGGGGTATCGATATCAACGCGCTGTTCGGCCAATGCCGAGGTGGCCACTACCATTAACAGTAACGGACCTATGCCACACAACCGACGAATAATCATAGTGTTATCCTAAATCCTTTAGTGATGCCCTATTCCAGCAAGAGATGGCGGGCAAGCTGCTCGACAAACTCTTCATCCTGACCACTAGGGTGGGCCGCAAAGGCCAAATGTAAATATTCATGGGCCAAATCCAGCCGGTCCTGCAAGGAGTAGAGATCCCGAACGTAGATACGGCTGTACATGCGATCAACATGGGGCTTGCCGGAGAGTAAGCGGCATACGGTGAACTGCCCCACAGGTGTGTAACCCGGCTGAATGTCCAAGGCTTCACGCCAGCGTTTCTGTTGAGTGACTAACCAGGCTTCGGCTTCCGGTATCGCCTGGCACAACGCTTCTGGCCGATCCCAGCGCCCCAGGTTAGCCCGTGGGTAGGCATGAGCTAAAATCGCGTCATAGCGCATTCCCTGTTGGGCTTGAGACACCGCCTGCTGCCAGGACAAACGGTTACTGCCAGCCTGATCGAGATGGTAAGTCACTGGCGCACCGGCCAGTACCAGATCGGCACTCCAGGCAGCAATCGCACGCGCCGCCGCCGTTGCAGGCTCGGGAGCGACACGCTGGCTGGCGCTGCTGTCGGCGATCAGTAAGCACTCCCCGGCGCGCGCGGCGTTCTGCAGCAGGTAAGTGCGGATCGCCACCGCCAACGCCTTCGCCGCTTCAGCAGGTTGGGCTGCGGCTTCACGCTGTAGTACCCGAGCCACGTACTCTTCTCGATCAAGACGGGCCGTCAGGGTCAATCGCCCCGAATCCATACGCAGGAAAAGCTCACCCAGGCTCTCGATCGCCTGAAAGTTGCCATTGCTGAACTCAACCTGATAGCGCCCGCGTAATGCCCCCGGTTCGACCGGTGTTGGCTCACCGCTGCGGCGTACGGCAACGATCGGGTAACGATCAAACATGTTCACCACCACGCAACCCAGAGGATCCACCGGTTGCGCCTGCGGTAACACGTTGTTCAGCACGCTGGCATAGTTTTGCAGGACCGTTTTACTGGTCCCTGGGGCTTCCCCCCACAGCGGCGTGCCGTCCATCAGCCATCCCGCAAAGCCACCTTGGCGCTGCTCAGGATCCTGCTCGTCGTGCCAGCTCCAGGTTTTTATCCGTAACCGGCTGCCTAATGCCCCCGCCAACTTACCCTCAGCGGGTAATAGCACCTCCAGCAACAGGTTACGCGCCTGTTGCTGGCCCGGCAGCGTAGCCAAAACCGCCAACAGTTCGGCAACCGACACCCGCTTTGCGGGCTGCAACTGGGCCAGATCCTGCAACCAGGCCGGGCTCTGCTGGCGTTGCCAATAGCTGGCCCACTGTTGCGGATCCAGCTGCAGACGCTGAGGGCTGAAGTAGAGGCCGCACGATTGCACCAAGGCCCGATCGCGCCCAATCTTTTGCCCCGGCTCGCAGCAATAAACCTCTTCCTGCGGCTGACTGCCGTTGCAGGTGTACTCTGGCTCATGCTGTTGCGTGTCTACCAGGTAGGCATACACCAGCAGCTTCCAGATACTGCCCAGCGGCGTGGTGAGCGTGGCTGGCAGCGGTTGCTGGGCAAGCTGCTGGTTCTGGCTCAGAATGAGCAGTTGGTTTTCCTGGCCCTGCTGCAACGCCAGCTGCAGCCGCGGTTCCGCACTCAGCGCAACCGCAGGCAACATCAGCAGCCACCACAACCAACGCCACATCGATTATTTCACCGTCACGGCTTTCAGGCCGCGGCTGTTTTCCGTTGCCGCTTCCTGCGGCGCATACATGCGCGAATAACGGATCGGCGGCAGCAGGAACTCCCCTTTCTGTGAGAAGCGGATCAGATGACGGTAGACCTTGCTTTCCACCAGTTCATCCACCGGCACCACATAGGAGAGCTGGCCCATCTCATTGCGGGCTTTCTCCAGCGGTATCCCACCCTTGCCACTCAGCCCCGACACCGTAATGCCCCAGGTCGTGCGCTCAACGTCCGCCCCCGGCGGCAATGGCACCTCGAGCAGCATATAGCGCTGCGGCACATCGCTTTTGTTGGTTAACGTCACTTCATCCAGATAGAGCGCATCGCTGGCAAGCGCTTCATTTGGCCCGACAGGAAGTACCGAAAACTCAAAGGCTTTATCCCCGGGAACCAGCTTCAGTAAGCGATGGCTGATATCCACCGGTAGCGGTTGTTTTGCCCGATCAACGCCCGCGGCGGCCAGCGGCAGGCTAAAGTTAACTGAAACATCCATGGATTGTGCTAAATCAGCTGGCAGTTCAAGCGGCGGGACCGGCTCCTTACCTGTCCACTGCCAGTAACGTTCCCCCAGGGTTCCCTGTAACGCCGCCCAGCCCGCTCCCGGGTTAAATTCCACCTGCGATGTGGCGGTGCCTAGCGAATTGTACAGCCAAGCCAAAGCCAACGCGCGCTCCGGGCCCGGCTGTGACGGTAGCAGTTGCGGCAACAGCCAGGCGACCTGCTCGGCATCTGCCCCGCTGGTGCGCCAGATAGCCGGATAGGCAAACGGATGCTGGCTATAGGCAATAAACTGCTGGCTTTGTTTTAACGCCTGCAATTCCTGCTCCTGCAGCCGGTAACCTGGCGTTTGCTGTAACAGCGAATAGGTCAGCACCCGTGCCACGGCCAGCCCCAGCTTAGAATTGGGGGCCGCCATCACCAGGCTGTCGGTTTCTGCCAGCGCATTGCCTTCCACCGCAGTGGCATTTGGCAATGACTCCGCCAACCCTTGCAACATGCTGGTCACCGGTAAATGCATCTCCTGCGCAAAGGACAGCAGCAGCGCACGGTGCAGCATTGGCATTTCGTCCGCCTGCTGTGCATACACATCCAGCAAGCGCTGCCAGTGTTCTGCCGGGATCGCCACACCTAACGCCTGGCTGGCGTACCAATCCGCGTAATAGGCGTAGGCGGTCAGGAAGGCATCAGGATCCCCCTCCTCACCCCACCAGGTGAACTTGGCCCCAGGCCCGGCCATCTGCATCAGGCGCTGACGGTTATTCTGCATAATCTGCCGCAGGGCATCCCCCCGCTGCGTGTCTTCTTTCGCCAACATGTTATAGGCCAGGCTCAAAGGCAACAGGCGGCTGGCAGTGTTAATCACGCCGCCGAAAGGCTCATTCAGCAAGTCATCCAAACTGCTGCGGAACAGCGATTGCGCATCACCATTGATGCGCAGCCGAACGTCATCAGCCCCGGTCGGCAAGTTCAGATTATTGCTGCCGCCATGCAGGCGGATATCCCGCTGTTGCGGCACCGACCAGTTATCTTCGAGCACTTTCAGGTCAACGCTCAGGGTATCCAGCACCTGGCCGTTTCTCACCACCTCGGAGATCCAGCGCCCGGAATGCATCGCTTCCACCGGCTGGCTGACATAGTTCACCCCTTCATGCAGGGTGAGCGGCTGAGTCAGAGTCTGATCGCCATAGCGCGTGCGCAGCTCTACCGCTGCTGGTTGCTTGTCCTGACTGAAGATAAACAGCCCAGGCTGCGGGCGATCGCCCTGGCGGAACTGCGTTGCCCCGCTCCATTTCAGGTAGAGCGGCTTCTCTGAACGGGTAAAGCCCTGTTTCTGCCCCACCTGCCCCTGCGGATTCTGTGCGCGTACCGTGATCCGCCAGCGGGTCAATGAATCCGGCATCCGGAAGCTGAAGGTGGCCTTGCCGTTGGCGTCAGTAACCAAATCCGGCTGCCAGGCCGCCGTATCCACATCCTCACGGCGCGGGCGCTCCAGCACCTTGACGCTGCGATCGCTGCGGTTGGTGCGCCCTGGCGCGGTGAGCGAGCCCGGTAGTGCCAGATCGTAGGCAATAAACGACAGGCTGGCGCTGGTACGTACATTGTTGCGGCGCGGATGATAGAAGAACTGCTCGATAGCCGGGGCGATCTCCGGCTGCAGGGCATAGATCATCTCATCCACCACGCTCACGGTCAGATGAGCGGCGACGGGTTTACCGGCAAACTGGGTATCCAACGCCACCTTCACCGTTTCACCCGGTTGGTAAACGGCTTTATCGGTTTTGATAGCAATATCAATGCTCGGCATCGAGACTTTGATCCCGGCATTCTGGAAGCTGTACTGCCCGCCTTTGCTATACAACACCGAAAAAGTGAGGTTGGGCGCAAAATTCTCCTGCACGGCGATGTGAGCAAGATACTGCGTATCGCTCAGGCGCTGCATTTTGATCCACTCGGCCCCGCTGGCCAGTAACGCGATCTTCTCTACCTTGTCGCGCTCCAGCGTCAGCAATGCGTGATCAACCGGCTCCGGGAAAGTGATCAACGCCTGGGCAATTTCACCCACCTGGTATTGCCCTTTATCCATCACGATCTCAACGCTGCCCGGCACGGATTTCTCTCCTGGGCCGCTGACCGTATGGCTGGTAGCCCCCAGGATCATGCCCTGCTCGCTTCTCAGGGTCACCGTGTAAGTACCGGGTTTCTCGAAGGCAATGGTAAAGGCTTGCTCCGCCGCCGGTAACGGCGCCGTGGTAAGTTGACGATCTTCCAGCCGCAACCACTCATAAGTGGTTGGCGTCGCACCGCTGCCCTGCACATTACGGAAGCTGAATGCCACCGCTTCGCCAGCCTGGCTAAAACGCTTTGGCGCAGCGATCTCATAACGCGATGCGCCGCGCTCAATCAGGATCTCGCGGGTGGTTTTGACCCGGTAGGCCGCCCCATCGCTGGCAAAGATAGTTAACAGATAGCGGCTCGGTTTATCCACCGCGGGCAGATCCAGCTTGGCATGGCCTTTGTCATCGGTAGCCAACTGTGCCGTTTTCAGGGCAACTGGGAATTTGCCCTGGTACTGCAGATCGTTGCTGACCATCGAAAGCTGCTGGCTGTAAAGGCTAAGATCCAGGCGCGCATTAGCCACCGGCTTGCCGTCGGGGTAGAGCAGCACGATGTCACCGGTCACCGGCTCATTGGTGCGAAAATCGGTTTTCGCCATCGCCAGTGAGATTTCGAAGTGCGGTTTAAGGTAGCTGGCCACGCGGAATGAGCTGCTATAGACCTGATTATTGTAGGTAGTACGGAGTTCATATCCCCCCGCCACAGCGTTTTCTGGCAGTTGGAAACGGCCCTGAGCCCCCGACTTGCCATCGATCTGCAGGTTTAGGGTCTGCAATTCCGCGCCGTTGGCATCCAACACGGTTAAGGCCACGGCCGCAGGTTTGATCGCCACAGAATCCAGCGCATTCTTGAATTCACGCCCCAGCAGTTTGATCTCGACCCAATCACCAGGACGATACAGCGGGCGATCGGTAAAGGCATACAGCTTGGTATCGTAAATCTCGCTGTCGTAATAAAAGTTCTCTGAAACGAACACCCCACCTTCGCGATCTTCGCCCAGCAGATAGGAGCGTTCTGGCGCAATATGGCGCAGATTCAGCAGGCCGTTGCTGTCCGTCTGACCACTGCTCAGGATGCCCAGCCCGTCGCTCCACAGGATCTGGCTGCCACCCACCGCCTGGCCGTCATGGCGGTTAGCCGTCCACACCAGCAGTTCGTTGCCGGAAATCTTGCTCAACGCAACGGTATTGGCCACAAACACCACCGTGGTAGCGCGGTGGTTGCCAATCAGAGCTTCCACCAGATACAAACCCGGCTTCAACTTGCCCAGCGGAATGTAGACATTCCCCGGCAACGGCTCAATAAACCGGCTGGATGACCCTTCCATTTTTACCTGTTCCGGCGGCTGGATCGGCTGGGCGTCCCACAGCGGGTAGCGGAACTGGCTAATCAGCGGCAGGTTTTTCAGCGGCGCAAACTGAGGCTGGACCACAAACTTGCTCGGTGCCGCCAGGGCCTCACCGATTTTCAACTCCGGCAATGCGTTGGTCACTTCCTGCCGAGCATCAAAGGAAAAGGTCCGTTGCATTACGCGGCGCGATTTGCCGTACCAGTTATCCCACAGGTACGACAGGGTGTTGGATAAACCTTCCCCCTGATATTGCCCTTCCAGCATGATGCGATGCAGGTTTTTCTGTTTTTTCAGGAATTCCATCGGCCGATCGATCCGATACAACCGGATATCCACCCCGCCGTACTGCTCGACCTCAAAGCGACGATAGTCACGCCCTGGCGCCTCCAGGCGCACTTTGG
This sequence comes from Serratia sp. MMO-28, assembly GCF_037199905.1. Classification (NCBI taxonomy): domain Bacteria; kingdom Pseudomonadati; phylum Pseudomonadota; class Gammaproteobacteria; order Enterobacterales; family Yersiniaceae; genus Serratia; species Serratia sp. MMO-28. The sequence continues at coordinate 104,081 of NZ_JBBCVB010000009.1, read as the reverse complement.
CCACTTCATCACTGGCAAAGCTGCTGTCAGAAAGCAGGAAAAAGGATTGTTTGGGGATCGAATAATCACTCGCTGGCAGGCTGCCTTCGGCCTGCACCTGGGCCATCGGCAGTAACAGCGCGACCCCGATCAGCAGTTTGCGGCACTGGCGTAGCAATCTATTCATCGTGACAGGAAGCCCAAGCGATAAATGCCAATGAAGTTGGGGTTCGATTCGTCGGGTATCCATCGGGTATCCTTCCATTTCATCAATTGTTGCATGCTCACCGCACGCATTCCGTTATCCGTCGGGGTGGTTGTTCCAGTGTGATAGGCGATATAGCGGCCCATCCAGATCATCAGGTGCTGTTCATCGCCCTGATCAAAAAACAGCAGATCGCCGGGCTGTGCCTGATTCAGGTTGCGGCCCAGCAGTTGGCTATTGAATTGAATCAGCTTGATGGCATCCACATAGGGGCCCTGCTGGCCACCGCCTTGCTGCCAGCGCTGGGCAAACTGCCGCTGCTGTGGGCTGATGACCAGCTCTGGCGGCAGGTAACGATTGGATAAACCGTTCGCCCGCAGCCATTTGCTGTCATGAACCTTCAGCGACTCATTGGCGGCAAACCGCACCAGCCCGGCACAATCCTGTTGATACCAGCGCGCACTCGGCCCCTGATTCAGTTGCTCTTCAGCAATGCGCACAAACCAGGCACGAAAACGGGTTGATTGTTCAGGGTCGAGCGGTGCCACCGGGGTTTCAGCCTGAGCTTGCCAGGTAAAAAACAGCACCGCACTGAGCAGGCATAGCGCTATTGACCTCATAGCCCCTGCCATTTCAGCGGTATCCACTGCCAAGGTTCTTTCACCTCAGTATTGGCCGGCAGGACCAGGGCATAACTCTGCTGCCCGGCCAAGGCGGTCAGCTTGGGTAGCAACAGCGTCTGCGCCGCGTTATGGAAGATGGGTTCCAGGTTCTTCGGCAGGCTGGCGAACACTTCCTGTTTAAACAGCCCCGACAAAGCCTCCGGGGCCATATAAACCGGCACCACCGCCTGCGGTGGTAACACATCGGCGATCGGCGGGAAGTTTTTATCCAGCGTCTGTAAAGCTTTGTTCACCAGTTTGTCATCCAGTGAAAACAGCAGGGTCTGCTGATGGCGCGCCAGGCTGACGCGGAAGAACTGACTGCCCGCCAGACTTTCCTGCACCCTGGACTCGCTGAGCGGATACTGGCCGTAACGGGAGCTGACTTCACGCTGCCACAGATGAGCCTGGTTTTTGTTACTTGTTACCACCGGCACCGGCTGTTTCTCTCTGGCACCGATCGCCGTGTCAAACAACGCCGCCAGTTTGCTGTCAACCTGCGCATCTGCTGTGTTTTCCAAACGGCCGACAAACAGCGGTGTATAAAGATGTGAGTCAGGGTACCAGCACAAACCGCTGATCCCGTTCATCGCCAACGATGAGGCATCGGCATGTTCAGTAGAATCGGCGTTATCACTGATGGCATCCACCCGTTGCAACAGGTATTCCGGCACGCTCTGCGACACCGGCAACGCCAGGCAGAAACTGGCCCCCATCGGCATGGTTTTCCAGACCGGGCTGAAATCAAAAGCGGCATCGCCCGCCGTTGATGGATCGTTCAGCGCCAGATAGCTCGCCCACCCTTGCGCTTGCATCTCAAACCGGACACCGGCAAACGCCGGGACAAAGCGCTGATAGCCAAACCCAAGATAGTTGGCGCTGACTGAAATGCGGTGAGCCATTTTATCGGCGGCGGAGGCGCTATCGCTGGCGGCATTGCGCGCCTTCAGGCCAAAACTTTCTGGCCAAGGGGTGCCGCCGCTCAACAAAGCGCTGGCAACCTGCGAGGAATCTTGCGAGGGTGCCTGCTGGTCATACAACATAGCGATATCGGAAAACAGCAGCAGATTGTCGCCGTGGCTGGCAAACAGCAGTGATTTATTAGCGCTGTAGCGCAATTGATACACCGAAACCGTTTCATTGCCGATCTTGAAAGGGGCGAAATCCATCCGTTCCAGTTGAGTATCATCCGCCGCCACCTTGGCTAACGGCTCCAGCAGGCGCGCCAAACCACCGAGTTTGATCACCGCCATAAAGTGATCGAGCCTGCCGCGCTCGTCATGCCAGAGCGCAATATTCGCCGGTTGGTCGAGGAGCGTCTCCAGCAGGTTATCGCGCAACGTTAACTCATGCTCAAAGATAATACGCCGCAGGCTACCGGCAATGCCCAGACGATCGGCATTGTTCTGGTAATAGAAAACCAGATCTTCCGTCAGGGTATCGCGTAGAAATGGGATCGCCAGCAGATCTTTAGGCAGCCGGCTCAGGGATTCGCTTTCGATCAACACATCGGGGTGATGGAGATCTATCTGCAGATCATTGTGCCAGACCAATTCTTTGGGAGGTGAAATTTGGTGAGGCAACATTAAAAAACGCTGAATACCCCACGTAGCGGCAGAAATCACTAAAATAATACCTACTGCCCAAAATCCATATTTACTGCGGCTTTGTTTTGCCACAGATGTAACATTCTTGTTATCAACAGTCATTATGGCCGTTCCACACCAGGCATGAGATATAACGCGACGCTTGAATGACCATGCGCCAAGAGATGAGCTCAACAAAAAACCAGAAATCATTGCTTTAATAATACTTTGCAAACCATATTATTATGACTGTAAATATGAAATAACCTTAAGTCTGCAAGCCCTGATTATTGTGGCAGTATACCCACCCGCATAGCGCGAGTCGAACAACAAATAATCTTATTTTTCAAGGTTTGCGATCTGTCTAGCAGTACCGGACATAGCTATCTTTCATCGATGATTTTTCAAGCGGAAAGAGGCAGGTTACTCATGTTTCCCCCGCTTCCCTCGTTTCCATTTAATGCTATCATTTTGCCTCGCCCTCAAGAAATATCAGATATACCTTAAATCAACAGGTATATCCCAGGAACTTTCTTGCAAAAAAAATTCACATTAATTTTTTTCAACTTTGCTCCCAGATAAATTTTGACCCCCTTATCAACCTATTAACAATTTAGGCATTGGGATAGGCTGGATAAAAATCAAACAGTTTATAGTGGCCTCTGTTGACGGGATAGGGGGAAGCGTGTAACCATATTTTCGTTTAGATCATCATTTATGATATATAGCTCGTTCTATTGCTGATATCTGACAGATCGCACGCGTTTATCGAATTCAAATCCGAATCGGGATCAGAAGTTAGGGAATTGAGACTGTTGCTTAAAACGCTGCGCCTCTTTCTGTCTGGCTAAAAATCCATAACGTGCATAAAACCAGACCAACTGCTGTGAAACCTGTCGCTATGAGCATGAATATTAATCACTTCTTTTAAAATGATAAAACCTAATAGACGGCAATTACAAAAAATAAAAAACCGTTGATTTTATTGGTTATTTTAATTGGATTCTACACCTTGAACAAACGGAGATTGTATTATGAAAAAAACCGCTAAATGGTTTGTCGCTCTTGCAATAATGGGTTCTTTGGCTGGCTGTTCGCGTACTGCGCCAGTTGCTCAAATCCATACCACCGTCACCGCTGGCCATACAGAAGCACAGGTAAGAACCGCCATTCTCAAAGCGGGCATTCAACGGCAATGGATCATGACAGAAGCTGGCCCTGGCGTGATTAATGGCCGCCTGCAAGCTCGCGATCACGTTGCCGAAATCCGTATCAATTATTCCGCCACCAGCTATTCCATCAACTATGCCAACAGCCTCAATCTGCAATCCTCAGGTGGCAAGATTCATAAGAGCTACAACCGTTGGGTACTTAATCTCGATAAAGATATTCAGTTAAACCTGTCTGCAGGTGCCGCACTGTAACCTTTAACGCTGATTTAAATTGGGCCAGCAACGGCCCAATAACACCCTTTTGTACCCGGTTAAGAGGTTGCTCAACAAATGTACGAACAGGACTCGCTCAGTGCACTTGATGCCATTACTGAAGCGCAGCGTATTGCCTTTGCACCGATGCTGTTTCAAACCGCGCTTTGCCTGCGCAACACTGGCGTACTGGCTTATCTGGATAAACAAGGAAAGTGTGGCGCTCCGCTTGAGGATATCACCGCTAACAGCAGCGTGAATGAATACGCCATCAGCGTGTTGCTGGATATGGGGTTAAGCGGGCGTATCGTTACCCATAAAAATGGGCATTACTTCATCGCCAAAGTGGGGCATTTTCTGCTCCACGATACCATGACTCGGGTGAATATGGATTTCACTCAGGATGTCTGTTACCAAGGGCTGTTCTCTTTAGAGAATGCGCTTAAAGAAGGGAAGCCAACGGGGTTAAAAGTGTTTGGCGAGTGGCCAACCATTTATCCGGCGTTATCACAATTACCCCAGGCGGCACGCGAAAGCTGGTTCGCCTTTGATCATTACTATTCGGACGGTGCTTTTAATGCCGCATTGCCGTATGTTTTCGCCCACAAACCGGCCACCTTATACGACGTGGGTGGTAATACCGGAAAATGGGCGTTACGTTGCTGCCAGTTTGATGATGACGTCAGCATTACCCTGTTAGATCTGCCGCAACAAATCGCGCTAGCACGCGAGAATGTTGAAAACGCAGGATTAACACACCGCATCGGTTTCCATGCGGTCGATATGCTCAGCGACGCCCCATTGCCCGGCGAAGCGGATATCTGGTGGATGAGCCAGTTTCTTGACTGCTTCTCACCGGAGCAAATCGTTACCATGTTGAAAAAGGTCTGGCACGTAATGAAGCCAGGTGCTCGGCTATGCATCATGGAGCTGTTCTGGGATGCACAAAAATTTGAAGCCGCCTCGTTCAGCCTGAATGCTTCATCGCTCTATTTTACCTGCATGGCTAACGGCAACAGCCGTTTTTATAGCGTTGAGAAGTTTTATCGTTACCTTGAAATGGCCGGTTTCCAGGTAGAGCAACGCGTTGACAACCTTGGGGTGGGGCATACCTTACTGATATGTCAGAAACCTTAAGCCTGCGCTGCGTTGACATCCTGCAACCTCGGCAGAGTCACCCACTTGCTGCGGATGTGCACCGATGAACCTGACCTTAAACCTTATCGACTGGCAGGCCAGAGCACCAGGCTTAGGCGACGCCTCGCAGTGGTGCCAATGGGCAAACCAGCCCCATGCTATTGATCCCGCGGCATCTCAGGCCAAGCTGACCGAGCTTTCGATGATGACAGCGCGCCGCCTGGCTTCCGGCAGCAGGTTGGCGGTGGAGTGTGGGCTGGCGATGCTACGCCGCCATCAGATCGATGCGGTGTTGTACACCAGCCGCCACGGTGAGCTTGAGCGCAATTATCGTATTCTGGAGGCGATGGCGACTCAGCAACCTGTTTCGCCTACCGATTTTACCATGTCCGTGCACAACTCTGCGGTGGGTCATTTGACCATCGCGGCGCAAAAACCGCTGGTCTCCTCCTCACTTTCTGCTGGCATTGATACCTTCCAGCAAGGATTGTGCGAAGTGATTGGCCTATTACAGGCCGGTTATCAGCGGGTATTGATGGTGGATTTTGACGGTATGCTGCCCGAGTTTTACCACCCTCACTTGCCAGAGAAAATGCCTACCTGGGCCTATGCGGTGGCGCTCGTGTTTGAAGCGGGTGCATCCTTGCAGTGCGCGAGCCAAACCGGCAGCGCTGGCGAAGAACCCGAACTACCGCAAAGCCTGCAATTCTTGCAGCATTATTTAAGCGCTAAACCAACGTTTGCGATCCCCGGCGAGAGATTAATATGGCTCTGGAGCCGAGCATGAGCCGCCTATATGCACGCCTAAACTGGGCTTGGCGCCTGGTAATGACCGGCTTGTGTTTTGCCCTGTTTGGCATTGGTGGCCTGCTGTTGTCGCTGGTGTGGTTTAACCTGCTGCTGGTGCTGTACCGCAACGATGCCAAGCGCCGCAGCCTGGCACGGCGCAGCATTGCCGCCAGCTTTCGCTTTTTTCTCTCGGCAGCGAAAACGCTGGGGGTGCTCGACTACCGCATTGAGGGGCTGGAACTCCTGCGCCAGGAGCGGGGTTGTCTGGTAGTGGCCAACCATCCGACCCTGATTGATTACGTGCTGCTGGCGTCGGTGATGCCCGAAACGGACTGCCTGGTGAAAAGCGCACTATTGCGTAATCCCTTTATCAGCGGAGTGATCCGCGCGGCCGGTTATCTGATCAATAGCCAGGCCGATGAATTATTGCCCGCCAGCCAACAGCGCTTGGCACAGGGTGATACCATCCTGATTTTCCCCGAGGGCACGCGCACACGTCAGGGTGAAAAGATGGTGCTGCAACGGGGTGCCGCCAATATTGCCGTGCGTTGTGGCAGTGATTTACGCGTGGTGCAGATCCACTGCAGCGAGCATCTGCTGGATAAACAGAGCAGATGGTATGACATTCCGCCCAACAAGCCCCTGTTTCAGGTGGTGGTTCGCGAGCGGGTGCAGATAAAACAATTTTTCGATGCGAAATCGCAAGAACCGGCTCTGGCCGCAAGGCAGCTCAACCGGCATCTTTTGCATCTGTTATCACCAGGTTTCCCCCCTTTGTCAGGAATAAATAATGCAAGCGCTTTATCTGGAAATTAAAAATCTCATCATCAATACGCTGAATCTGGATGAACTGTCCGCTGACGATATTGATACCAATGCGGCCCTGTTTGGTGAAGGCCTAGGGCTGGACTCCATCGACGCTCTCGAGTTGGGGCTGATGGTGAAAAACCAATATGGCGTCGTGCTTTCCGCCGAGAGTGATGAGATGCGTCAGCATTTCTACTCAGTGGCAACGCTGGCCGCTTTTATCCACGCTCAACGTGCCTGAGATACCCGCCATGACTGAACAACATGCTATTTATCAGGAAGTGTCCACGATTCTGAGCAAGCTGTTTGAAATCGACCCTGAGGACATCAAGCCAGAGGCGCGCCTGTATGAAGATCTGGAGCTGGACAGCATTGATGCTGTCGATGTGATCGTGCATCTGCAAAAGAAAACCGGTAAGAAAATCAAACCGGAAACCTTTAAATCCGTGCGCACCGTGCAGGATGTAGTCGATGCCGTAGAAAACCTGCTGCGAGAAGAGTAAGCCTCGATGCGTGGTTCCCGCTCGCAGTTGGGTGTGCAATTGATCACAGCACTGATGATGCTGGCATGGCCATTTCTTATCTGGTTTGGCCTGGTGCACAACGGCCTGCACTGGCTGCTGCCTCTGATGGCACTTTTGCTGGTCTTGCGCCTGCGTCAAGCCCAGCAGGCTGCCGGCCCGATGCGCCTGCTGGTACAAGGCGTCGCACTGGCGGGGATCGCACTCTGCGTAGCAAGTTACCTGTTGAAGGCACACCAGCTATTGCTGTTTTATCCGGTGATGGTCAACCTGGTTATGCTCGCGGTATTCGGCAGTTCACTGTGGAGCACGATGCCACTGGTTGAGCGCCTGGCTCGGCTGCGTGAACCGGATCTGCCACCGGCTGGCGTGCGTTATACCCGCAAGGTGACACAAGTCTGGTGCGTGTTTTTCATTCTGAACGGTGCAATTGCACTGTTTACCGCTTTATATGGTGATATGTGGTTATGGACGGCCTGGAACGGCGTGCTGGCCTATCTGCTGATGGGTATATTGATGGCGGGCGAATGGTTGGTACGTCGCCGAGTGATGAAACGGGCAGCACCATGAATCAACCGCTCCCGCTGGCGCAGTGGTTAAGCGCTCCTCGCTCGAACGATACGCCGATCGCCTGGCTTGGCGAACATACCTGGACGCTGGGGCAACTACGCTATGACGTGGCAACGCTGGTAACAACGCTGCAACAGCGTGACGGCGAGCGCTGGGCGCTGTGCTTTGAGAACAGCTATCTGTTTATCGTCGCGCTGCTGGCCACGCTGCATGCGGGCAAAACACCGGTGATCCCAGGGCATAGCCGAGTCTCGCTGCTGGAAGAGCAGCGGGGGTTGTTCAACGGCGTCTTGTCAGACCGCACGCTAGCCTGGAGCGGTGTCACCCTCAAGATCCAGTCCGCCTATCAAAGCGCTGAGCACCACGAGCCGCTGCCTGCCATTGCTGAAACCCGCTATGTCGAGCTGTTTACCTCAGGCTCCACCGGGCAACCGCGCCGCGTGGTGAAGCCGATCGCCTGCCTCGATCAGGAAGCGACCTTATTAGCCGGGCGCTTTGCTGCACGGCTGGCGGGCTGCCGTGTGGTGGCCTCCGTTGTCCCACAGCATCTATACGGGCTCACCTTCCGCATCTTCTTGCCGATGGCATTAGGGCTACCGCTGCACGCCGCAATGCTCTATTACACCGAGCAACTGGCCGCGTTGAGCCATGAGCATCATTACGCCTTTATCAGCAGCCCAGCCTTTCTGAAGCGCTTGGATCGTCAGCTCACGCCGCCGCCGGTGGGCCTGATTCTCTCCGCAGGAGGCGTCCTACCCTGGGAACAGGTGGTGCAAACTGCCAATTGGTTAGGCGTCTGGCCTGACGAAATCTACGGCAGTACAGAAACCGGGATTTTGGCCTGGTGCCACCGCCAACGGCAAGACATTAGCTGGCAGCCCTTTCCTGGCGTACGGATCGCCGCCGAAGGTGATGCATTCCGCGCGATTTCACCGCTAATTCACCACGCGAATGGCCTGTTGCTCGATGATATTTTGCAATTTGACGATAGCGGGCGCTTTCGTCTGCAAGGCCGCCGCGATCGCGTGGTCAAGATTGAAGAAAAACGCGTTTCGCTAGGCGAAATCGAACAGCGCCTGCTGGAGCTGGAAGGCGTATGCGAAGCCGCAGCACTGCCGATCACACAGGGTGGCCGCCAGGGCATTGGCGCATTACTGGTGCTTGACGAGCGCGCACGGCAACAATGGCAGCAAAGCGGCAACGCAGCGCAGGAACTGGCGTGGCGGCGCGCACTGCTGCCCCGCATGGAGCCGGTCACCGTGCCGCGCTACTGGCGCGTTGTTGATGAGATCCCCGTTAACAGTATGAATAAGCGTGTCTATGCGCAATTACAGGAGTTATTTCATGAAACCCCATGAAATTGAACGCCGTCAGGCGCAGCCACAGCAGGCCGAAATCGTACTGCGGCTCGATCCAAACCTATTCTGGTTTAACGGCCACTTTGCCACACAGCCACTGTTGCCGGGCGTAGCGCAGTTGGAATGGGTGATGTCTTACGCCAGCCAACTGCTGGCGCCGGGCTTTCGTTTTCACAGCATACCGAACGTCAAATTTCAGGCTCCCTTATTGCCAGAAAACGTCGTCACGCTGACGCTGAATTGGCAGGAAGAGCGGCAGATATTAACCTTCAGCTACCAGCGCCATGACGGTGAAAGCCGTCATACCGCCAGCAGCGGGAAGATCCGGCTATGTCGTTAACAGCCGCCCCCTTCACCCCTTGTGTGGTCATCCCCTGCTACAACCACGGCGCTATGATGGCGCGCGTGCTCGCACGCTTGCAGCCCTTTGGCTTGGTCTGCCTGATCGTGGACGATGGCAGTGACGAAACCACACGCCAGGAGCTTGCACGCCTGGCCACCAGCCACGCCGATGTCACGCTGGTACGCCTGGCGCACAACGCGGGCAAAGGTGCGGCGGTGATCCGTGGGCTGCAAGAGGCTGCGCACCTGGGCTTTACGCACGCGGTACAGGTTGATGCCGATGGCCAGCACGCGATTGAAGACATCCCCAAGCTGATTGAGCTGGCGCAACGGCACCCTGATGCGTTGATCTCCGGGCAACCTGTTTATGACGACTCTATCCCCAGCGCACGCCGCTATGGCCGCTGGATAACCCACGTTTGGGTGTGGATCGAGACACTCTCTTTCCAGTTAAAAGACAGCATGTGCGGCTTTCGTGTTTACCCGATCGCCCCTACCCTGCGGCTGGCGCAGAAGGCCACGCTTGGCAAACGCATGGACTTCGACACCGAAGTCATGGTGCGTCTCTACTGGCAGGGTAATCACAGCTACTTTGTCCCTACCCGCGTCACCTATCCCCAGGATGGCCTGTCGCACTTTGACGCACTGAAAGATAACTGCCGCATCTCGCTGATGCACACCCGCCTCTTCTTCGGCATGCTGCCACGCATCCCTTACCTGCTGTTTCGCCGTTCCGGTGCACACTGGGCAAAGCAAAAAGAGGTCAAGGGGTTGTGGGGGATGCGCATCATGCTGGCCGTTTGGCGCCTGCTGGGCCGCAAAGCCTTTGCGCTGCTGCTCTATCCGGTGGTGGCGGCATACTGGCTCACCGCTCATGAGGCACGCCGGGCATCGCAAGACTGGATCGAGCGTGTACGCGGCGAATTAGCCGCACGTTCACGCCCCATTCCTACCAATCTTACCAGCTATCAGCATTTTCTGCGTTTTGGCCATGCCATGCTGGATAAAATCGCCAGCTGGCGCGGTGAACTGCAACTGGGGCGTGACGTGGTATTTGCTCCCGGTGCCGAAGCTGCACTGGATATTGCCTCTCCAACCGGCAAGCTGCTGCTGGCTTCGCATTTAGGCGATGTCGAAGCCTGCCGTGCCTTGGCGCAGCTGCAGGGCAGCAAGACCATCAATGCACTGGTGTTCAGCGACAATGCCCAACGTTTCAAACAGATCATGGCCGAGATGGCCCCTCAGGCCGGTTTGAACCTGATCCCGGTGAGCAACATCGGCCCGGATACCGCCATGTTGCTTAAAGAAAAGCTGGATCGCGGCGAATGGGTGGCTATCGTCGGCGATCGCGTTGCAGTCAACCGGCAACGCGGCGGTAACTGGCGAGTCACCTGGAGCCGCTTTATGGGGCAACCGGCCCCCTTCCCCCAGGGGCCGTTTATTCTGGCATCGTTATTACGCTGCCCGGTGTCACTGATTTTCGCTCTACGCCAGCAGGGGCAACTGCATTTGTACTGCGAGCCGTTCGCCAACCCGCTGCTGTTACCACGCGCCGAGCGCCAGGCCGCGCTGCAACAGGCGGTCGATCGTTACGCCGAACGCCTTGAGCATCACGCGCTTGAATCGCCGCTCGACTGGTTTAACTTTTTCGATTTTTGGCAACTGCCCGATCCACATTCAGATAAGGAGTAAAGATGCTGAACGATACCCGCTTTACCGCCGAAGTAGAACTCACGGTTCCTTTCCACGATGTCGACATGATGGCGGTGGTGTGGCACGGCAACTACTTCCGTTACTTTGAAATTGCCCGTGAAGCGCTGCTGAACCAGTTTGACTATGGCTATCGGCAGATGAAGGCCTCAGGCTATGTCTGGCCCGTGGTGGACACTCGGGTGAAGTACCGCAATGTGCTGACTTTCGAGCAACGCATTCGTGTCCGCGCCACGCTGGAAGAGTATGAAAACCGCCTGCGCATTGCCTATCAGATTTTTGATGTCGCCAGCGGTAAACGCACCACTACCGGCTACACCATCCAGGTGGCGGTGGAAGAAAAGAGCGGTGAGATGTGCTTCGTCTGCCCTGACATTCTGTTTGAACGCATGGGAGTTACGCCATGAGATTGATGCCTCTGCTGATCCTGCTGCTCAGCCCTTTTGCCAATGCCATCACCTTGGATGAATTACAGCAACGTTTTACTGAACAACCGCTAGTGCGCGCCCACTTTGATCAGACACGCAGCATTAAAGATCTGCCGCAGCCACTGCGTTCGCAGGGGGAAATGCTGATCGCTCGTGAGCAAGGGCTGCTGTGGGATCAGAAAACCCCCTTTACCATGACGCTGATGCTCGATGACTCACGCATGGTGCAAATCATTAACGGCCAGGCTCCGCAGGTGATTACCGCGCAAAACAATCCGCAGATGTTCCAGTTCAATCACCTGCTGCGCGCGCTGTTCCAGGCCGATCGTAAAGTGTTGGAACAAAACTTCCGTATAGATTTCCAGGATAAAGGTGAAGACCGCTGGCTACTGAATCTGACGCCCACCACCACCCCGCTGGATAAAATCTTTGCAGGCCTGGAGTTGGCCGGGTAACGTTACCTGGAAACCATCCAACTGAACGATAAGCAAGGCGATCGCACCACCATCGTCTTTTCCCAACACCGCCTCACGCCCGCTACCCTGACCGCTGATGAACGCCAACGCTTTGCCGCGCACTGACGCCAAGCGCTCCGCGCTGTTATGGGGGGCAGTATGCCTGGTATTACTGGGCGTGCTGCTCAGCCTGTTGCCGCAGGCGCGAATCAACAGCAGTGTGCTGGCCATGTTGCCCAAACAGGCACTGGGCAACATACCTCCCGCGCTGAATGACGGCTTTATGCAACGCCTGGACAAACAACTGGTGTGGCTGGTCAGCCCCGGCACGCAGGCCGACCCCGCGGCTGCGCAATACTGGCTCAGCCTCCTGCAGCAGTCTCATGCCCTGAGCGAAGTCAAAGGCCCGATGGATGCCACCAGCCAGCAGGCTTGGGGAGCCTTTTTCTGGCAGCATCGCAATGGCCTGATCGATCGTGCCACGCGGGAACGCCTGCAAAACGGCGGCGAAGCCCAGGCGCAGTGGATCCTCTCACAGCTCTATTCAGCATTCTCCGGTGTGAACGGCAAGGAGCTACAGAACGATCCGCTGATGCTGATGCGTGGTTCGCAGTTGGCACTGGCGCAAAACGGCCAGCGCCTGCGGCTGATGGACGGTTGGCTGGTCACGCAGGATGAGCAGGGTAACTACTGGTATTTACTGCATGGCGAACTGGCAGGATCGTCGTTTGATATGCAGCAAACGCACCGGGTAGTCACCACGTTGAGCGCGCTGGAGAAACAGCTAAAAACGCATTATCCGCAGGCGCAGTTGCTCGCGCGCGGCACCGTCTTTTACAGCGATCATGCCAGCCAACAGGCAAAACAGGATATCTCTACGCTCGGCGTTGCCACCATCCTTGGCGTCATACTGCTGATTGTGGCCGTGTTCCGCTCACTGCGCCCACTACTGCTGTGCCTGCTTTCCATCGGCATCGGTGCACTGGCCGGAACGGTAGCCACCTTGCTGTTGTTCGGTGAATTGCACCTGATGACGCTGGTCATGAGCATGAGCATCATCGGAATTTCTGCCGACTACACGCTCTACTATCTCACCGAACGTATGGTGCATGGCGGGGAAGTGTCGCCGTGGCAAAGCCTGCATAAAGTACGCCAGGCACTATTGCTGGCGCTGCTGACTACCGTTGCCGCCTATCTGATTATGATGCTCGCGCCGTTTCCGGGGATCCGGCAGATGGCGGTCTTTGCCGCCGTGGGGTTGAGCGCCTCCTGCCTGACGGTGATCTTCTGGCACCCTTGGCTATGCAGCAAGTTACCGGTGCGGCCAATTCCGGCCATGGTATTACTGCTGCGCTGGCTGGCGGCCTGGCGGCGGGACAAACGGCTGTCGCTGGGGCTCCCCAGCGCGTTAGTCGTCCTCTCGCTGGCAGGGATCGCGACGCTGCACGTCGATGATGACATTGCCCAACTGCAGGCGCTGCCGCAGGGCATTCTGGCACAGGAGAAAACCATTACCCAGTTGACCGGCCAAAGCGTCGATCAGAAGTGGTTTGTGGTCTATGGCAGCACGCCGCAGCAGACGCTGGAGCGCCTCGAAGCCTTTGCACCGCTGCTGGAACAAGCACGCCAGGCAGGAACCCTTGGCGGTTTTCGGCTGATCCCGTTGAATTCGCTGGCACGCCAGCAACAAGACCTCAGTCTGTTGCACCACGCCGCTCCCGCCACGATCCGCGTGTTGCAAAGCGCAGGGCTGACCGCAGTGACACCGGATCTGCAAGCCATGCCGGTTAGCGTAGATGATTGGCTCGCCAGCTCGGCCAGCGAAGGCTGGCGTTTAATGTGGCTAACCCTGCCCAGCGGTGAAAGCGGCGTGCTGGTGCCGGTGGAAGGCGTGGCAGACAGCGCCGCGCTCAACGCGCTGGCGGCCACACAGCCGGGCGTAGCGTGGGTCGATCGCAAAAGCACCTTCAACGCGCTATTCGCCCTTTATCGTGCGGTACTCACCGGCCTGCTGTGCGTGGCATTGGCGGTGATTGCCTGTGGCGCGGTGCTGCGCCTTGGCTGGCGCAAAGGGTTAATCAGCCTGGTGCCATCGTTACTGTCGCTCGGCTGTGGGCTGGCCGCGCTGTCCTTCAGCGGTCATGCGGTTAACCTGTTTTCGTTACTGGCGCTGGTTCTCGTGCTGGGCATCGGTATCAACTACACGCTGTTTTTCAGTAACCCGCGCGGTACGCCGTTAACCTCGCTGTTGGCGATTACGCTGGCGATGATGACCACATTACTCACGCTGGGCATGCTGGTGTTTAGCGCCACGCAGGCGATCAGCAGTTTCGGCATTGTGCTGGTCAGCGGGATCTTTACCGCTTTCCTGCTCTCCCCGATGGCTATGCCTGGTCGTAAAGAGAGAAAGAGATGATAAAACACAACCTTTGGCGCATCGCTACCCTGTTTGGAGTGCTGTTGATGACTGCCTGTAGCCACTCGCCGCGTCCTGAGCAGGCAAGCGCCCCACAGGCCTGGCTTGAGCCTGGCGTACGCATCACGCTGCCGGCACCGGGCATCACCCCGGAGGTGAACTCCCAGCAGTTGCTGACCGGCAGCTTCAATGGGCAAACACAATCTTTGTTGGTGATGTTGAACGCCGATGCCAACAAAATCACCCTGGCCGGGCTCTCTTCCGTCGGTATCCGTCTGTTTCTGGTTACCTATGACCCGCAAGGCATCCATACCGAACAGTCGATCGTGGTGCCACAACTCCCGCCCGCCAGCCAGGTGTTGGCCGACGTGATGCTCAGCCATTGGCCAATCAGCGCCTGGCAGAGCCAGTTGCCAAAGGGCTGGACACTGATCGACCAAGGCGATAAGCGTGAGTTGCGCAATGCCAGCGGCAAGCTGATTACCGAGATCGTTTATCTGCAACGCAAAGGCAAGCGTGAACCGATCAGCATCAAGCAACACGTATTTAAATACCACATCACCATTCAATATCTGGACGACTGATATGATCTACATTGCTGCTGTCGGCATGATTAACGCGCTGGGCCAGTCAACGGCGGAGATTGCCGCCAACCTGACGCGCGGCGTGGCGCCCGGTATGCGCAGCCGTGCAGGCTGGTTGCAGAATTCGCCGCAGGCGGTGCTAGGCGGGGTAGACGGCGAATTACCCACGATTCCCGACAGCTTTGCTGCCCACCGTAGCCGCAATAACCAACTGCTATTGGCCGCCCTGGCGCAAATTCAACCGGTGATTGACGAAGCCATACTGCGCGTTGGCCGCGAACGCATCGCCGTGGTGCTGGGCACCAGCACTTCCGGGTTGGATGAAGGCGATCGCCACGTTGATCTTCAGCTCAGTGGCGAACCAAGCCCAAACTGGCAATATGCCCAACAGGAGTTAGGCGATCCGTCACGCTTTCTCAGCCGCTGGCTGGGGCTGAACGGCCCCGCATTTACCCTTTCCACCGCCTGTTCCTCCAGCGCGCGGGCGATGATCAGCGGGCGCCGCCTGATTGAGGCGGGCCTGGCAGATATCGCCATCGTCGGCGGTGCAGACACGTTAAGCCGCATGCCGATCAACGGTTTTCATAGCCTGGAATCCCTTTCCACCGCGCTTTGCCAACCGTTTAGCCGCGATCGCTGCGGCATTACCATTGGCGAAGGCGCAGCACTGATGGTGCTGACCCGTGAACCACAGCCTATCGCACTGCTGGGCGTGGGGGAGTCTAGCGATGCCTATCATATTTCAGCCCCGCACCCGCAGGGCGCAGGAGCGATCCGCGCCATTCAGCAGGCGCTAGGGGAAGCCGGGCTCAACCCCGAAGAGGTGGGTTACATTAACCTGCACGGCACTGCCACGTTACTCAACGATCAGATTGAAGCCAAGGTGGTACAGGATCTGTTCGGCGAGCGCGTTCCTTGCAGCTCCACCAAACATTTAACCGGGCACACGTTAGGTGCCGCCGGGATCACCGAGGCTGCGCTCAGCATGCTGATCCTGCAACAGAATCTGCCATTGCCACCGCAGGATTTCAGCCACTCACCGCGGGATCCTGCATTACCCGCCTGTGGCGTGCTGCATGCCGCAGCGCCGCTGACGCGCCCGGTAATTTTGTCGAACTCTTTCGCCTTTGGCGGTAATAACGCCAGCATCCTGTTGGGGAGAATGATATGAGTCACTATTTACCCCCGGTAAACTATCTGCCGCACGACGCCCCGATGCTGCTGCTGGCCGAGGTGGTGAGCGTTGCCGACGAAGAAGCACATTGCCGCGTTGCGGTCACGCCGCATGGCGTACTGGCCCCCTTTCTTGACGCACAGGGCGATCTGCCGGGTTGGTATGCGCTGGAACTCATGGCGCAAACCATCGGCGTCTGGTCAGGTTGGCATCGCCAACAGCAAGGCCAACCCAGTATTGCGCTTGGCATGGTGCTCGGTGCCAGAGAGCTCGTGTGCGCAACGGGCAGCCTACCCGCAGGCGCAACGCTTGATATTCAGGTCAAACTACTGATGCAGGATCAACGTTTCGGTAGCTTTGACTGCGCTATCCGCGTGGGAGAGAACACGCTGGCCACCGGCCGCGTCAACACCTTTCAGCCCGCGCCGGAAGAGTTAACAATACTTTTTAATCAGGGACCTACAGCATGAGTCGTTCAGTTCTGATCACTGGCGCCAGTAAAGGTATCGGGCGCGCCATTGCCTGCCAATTAGCGGCTGATGGATTTGTCGTGGGGGTGCATTACCATCGGGATGAATCCGGTGCCAAAGCAACACGGGATGCCATTGTCGCCGCCGGGGGGCAAGGCCGCCTGTTGTGTTTTGACGTGGCTAACCGCCAGCAGTGCCGAGAAGTCCTCGAGCAGGATATGGCGGAACACGGGGCGTGGTACGGCGTGATCAGCAACGCCGGGATCGCCCGTGATGCCGCTTTTCCGGCATTGACTGATGATGACTGGGATGCGGTCATCCACACCAATCTCGACAGCTTCTATAACGTGATTCAGCCCTGCGTGATGCCAATGATTGCCACGCGCAAAGGCGGCCGCATTATTACGCTCTCTTCCGTTTCCGGCCTGATGGGCAACCGCGGGCAGGTCAACTACAGCGCCGCCAAAGCGGGTATTATTGGCGCGACCAAAGCGCTGGCGATCGAGCTGGCTAAGCGCAAGATTACCGTTAACTGCATTGCGCCAGGGTTAATTGATACCGCTATGCTCGAAATGGAAGATGCCGCACGTCAAGAGGCGATGGCCATGATCCCCATGAAGCGCATGGGCCAGGCGGAAGAGGTCGCCGGGCTCGCGAGCTATTTGATGTCAGACATTGCAGGTTACGTGACTCGTCAGGTGATCTCCATCAACGGAGGGATGCTATGACACGCCGTGTCGTCATTACAGGTATGGGCGGTGTCACCGCCTTCGGTGAAAACTGGCAGGCGGTGTCCAGCAGGCTACTGGCCTATAAAAACGCCGTGCGCAAAATGCCAGAATGGCAAATCTATGCAGGCCTGCACACGTTGCTGGGTGCGCCCATCGATGATTTTGTGCTCCCAGATCACTACACCCGTAAGCGGATCCGCTCCATGGGCCGGGTGTCACTGATGTCGACCCGCGCGACGGAGCTGGCGCTGGAGCAGGCCGGGCTGATTGACGATCCGGTGCTGACCAACGGCCAAACCGGGATTGCTTATGGCTCATCAACCGGCAGTACCGGCCCGGTAAGTGAATTCGCCACCATGCTGACCGAGAAACACACCAACAATATTACCGGCACTACCTACGTGCAGATGATGCCGCACACCACAGCGGTCAATACCGGTTTGTTCTTTGGCTTACGCGGCCGGGTTATCCCCACGTCCAGCGCCTGTACCTCGGGCAGTCAGGCCATTGGTTACGCCTGGGAGGCCATTCGTCATGGTTACCAAACGGTAATGGTTGCCGGGGGAGCAGAGGAATTATGCCCTTCCGAAGCGGCGGTATTCGACACGCTGTTTGCCACCAGCCAGCGTAATGACGAACCACACTCCACGCCCTCGCCGTTTGACCAGCAGCGTGATGGCCTGGTGATTGGCGAAGGCGCGGGTACGCTGATCCTCGAAGAGTTGGAGCACGCCAAAGCGCGAGGGGCGACAATCTATGGTGAGGTGATCGGTTTTGCGACCAACTGCGATGCGGCACATATCACGCAACCACAGCGCGAAACCATGCAGATTTGCATGGAGCAGTCGCTGCAGATGGCAGGTTTAAGCCCGCGCGATATCGGCTATATCTCTGCCCATGGTACTGCCACCGACAGAGGCGATATCGCTGAAAGTCAGGCCACGGCGGCGATCTACGGCGATAGCGTGCCAATCTCGTCACTAAAGAGCTACTTTGGCCATACGCTGGGGGCCTGTGGTGCACTGGAAGCCTGGATGAGCCTGCAAATGATGCGCGAGGGCTGGTTCGCACCAACGCTCAACCTGCATGCTCCGGACGAACAGTGCGGAGCGCTGGATTACATTATGGGTGAAGCCCGCCACATCGATTGTGAATTCCTGCAAAGCAACAATTTTGCTTTCGGTGGTATCAATACCTCACTTGTGATCAAACGTTGGGCATAATTTTCTACGGTTGAATATAAAGCGCAGACGAGGCCATTCTTAGCGAATGACTTCGTCCCCCCCATATCGGCATCCTAATCACCTGATGGGTAAATCGTCAAAAATATAATTTGCAGTGGTCGACAAAAAAGTGCACGTCAGCCGATTAAAAAATGGCTTTTCAGTTCAGCACCCGTTGCACGATGCTGAAATCCCCTTGCTCAATGCCTGGTTTGGGCAGCGTTCTACCTATTTGAATGCCGACAGTGAATGGCTTTTCCTCTCACGTCATGGCACAAGAATTTCGCGTCAGCGGTTCTATAAAGCCGTTAAAGTTATGGAGAAGCGGCAGGGATCAGCGTAGCCGTCACGCCACATATGTTGATCCACTCTTGTGGCTATGCATTAGCGGAGCAAGGTATGGATGCGCGTTTAATTCAAGACTACCTGGGACATAAAAAGATTCGCCATACCGTGCTTTATACGGCCCGCAATGCGGCCAGATTCAAGGCGATTGTTTTCTAAGTGGTAAAAATTGTCAAAACCAATATTCACCAACAAATTAAGGCCAAACCACCTTGGCTTATGGAACGAGCGCCTATCATATCAGCCTGAACAATAGCCCTCTGCTCAGGCATAATTTATAAACCCATAATATGACCCACAACGTTCGTCACTTGCGTCAAGTGCCGCTCAGATGAGCAAATCAAGCAGAATTCAGCAGGCGGGGTCGACACAGTTTCCATCTTTGAGAAGTGTCTATCTTGTCGGTCTGCGGGGAATTGAT
Organism: Serratia sp. MMO-28; assembly: GCF_037199905.1. Taxonomy (NCBI): domain Bacteria; kingdom Pseudomonadati; phylum Pseudomonadota; class Gammaproteobacteria; order Enterobacterales; family Yersiniaceae; genus Serratia; species Serratia sp. MMO-28. The sequence continues at coordinate 84,744 of NZ_JBBCVB010000009.1, read as the reverse complement.
ATCAAGGAGGATGTAGAAGGGAACGGGGTAGGCGCTACGACAAACGACGTTTAAGTTACCGCTTATCACTTAACGTGTAACGTCAGATTGCCGTGATCGAATCCTACTTATGGCGAGGATAAGAGTCAGCGCCTACGTTATTAGCTGATGAAGGCCCAGGGTGGCTGAGATCAGAAAGGAGAGACAATTGCGCCAATCCGCTTGCATAAGTCAGAGTAAGCCGCGTCCAGTTTGTCAAAAAATTTAGAGATGGTCAGTATGATTTTCATGATCGTTTCCTCAAGGGGATTGGTTGTCTTTTATGTGACCCATGTCACATAAAACAATCTACCCTTTTCAAAACAGCATTTCAATATTTTTGTGATTCAAATCACAAAAAACACGATTTTGCTGATTCAGCTAACTGACTACACTGCCGTTTCAACAGCGAAACAAATATTTAATAACTTGATTTATAATTGTTTTTTTGTTTAAAACCACCATGAAATCCCCCGAAAATATCGCACTGAGCCTTTTCTGTGCAAAACATGGTTGTGTGATCTCCGTCTCGTTTCCCGCCCTACAACAGTAATATAAAGAACGTCGTGTCAAATAAATTGAAACGATGTTTTATATATGGCGGATACATGGAAAAGCAGATAACAGTCAGGCATACGATCGCATACGGGAGTGCGAACTTACTGGGTAGTGGTGCGCTCGCGATCAGCGGCGCCTGGTTGATGTACTTCTATACGACCTTTTGTGGCCTTTCTGTCGTAGAAGCCGCAGCGATCTTCTCACTCGCCAGCATTCTTGATGCCATCAGCAACCCAATCATGGGTTACATCACGGATAACTTTTACAATACGCGCCTTGGCCGGCTATTTGGCCGCCGTCGCTTCTTTATCCTGATCGGGATCCCCCTGGTACTGTTCTATCCGCTGCTGTGGATGAGCGGTTTTGGATTTTGGTATTACCTACTCACCTACGCCCTGTTTGAACTGATTTACACCTCAATCATGGTGCCGTACGAAACCTTAGCGACAGAAATGACCACCGATTTTGCCAAACGCTCCAAGCTCACCGGCTCGAAAGCGATCTTTGGTAAAATTGCGAACTTTATGGCCGCTTTTATTCCCGGCCAGTTTATCGCCATCTATGGCAAAGATTCCCCTACCCCGTTTCTTTATACCGGGATCGCCTACGGTGCCATCATGTGTCTCGCCATGATTTCCCTGTACGTCTCCTCATGGGAACGCCCGGCCAGCGAAGTGGTGAAGGAAACCACCACCAGCCTGGGGCAGGCGCTGAAGAAGCTCTGTATCGATATGATCTCAACCTTCCGCTTACGTATTTTCCGCAAGCATTTGGGCATGTATCTGTTTGGCTTCGGTGCGGAATGGCTGTTCGCTTCGTCGTTCACCTATTTCATCATCTTCGGCTTACACCAAAGCGCGGTGCTGGTTTCACAACTCAACAGCTTCAGCTCGGTGATGCAGCTTATCTCAACCGCATTCTTCATTGGTATCTGCGTGAAAATGGGCTTTGCCCGGCCGTTCCGCATTGCCTTGCAGGTGGTGATTGTCAGCGTGATTGCCTACGCCGCCCTTTACTTCACCGGGTGGTCTGATACCGCCACCGTGATCGTCTTGTTTGCCATTACCGCCGTTTTTGGCCTCAGCACCGGGGGGATCTATTACATTCCCTGGACCGTGTATACCTTCCTGGCTGATGTGGATGAGGTGCTGACCGGGCGGCGGCGTGAAGGGTTGTATGCCGGTGCCATGACCTTCGCCGGGAAAATGGTGCGTTCCATCATTGTCTTCGCCATGGGCTGGACGCTCAGTAAATTCGGCTTTGTCTCTGGGCAGGCAGCGCAACCGGAAATGGCAGTACAGGCGATTGTCGGCGTCTTCGCGATTGGTGTCATAGCGCTGGCACTGGTGGCTATTTTCTACACCACGCAAATGAAGCTGGATAGAAAGAGCCATATGATCCTGTTAGAAGAGATTGCGCGGATCAAAGCAGGCGGAGCCATGGCGGATATCTCCCCGGCTCACCGCGCCATTATCGAAGAGCTGACAGGTTGGAAATACGAGCAATGCTGGGGCAACAACCCGTTAGGGCAAAAAGCACCGCAGGATAAGCTGACCAAGTTAGCGCCACAGGAGTAATCACATTTTCGGGAAGCAATAGGTTACTTCCCGAAAGCCTTTTCCCCCGATTGAAGCCCGGTCAAGAGGCTGGGGATCCGCCCTAAAGTCTATTTTCAACCATGATGGTTCTTCTTTTACGGTATTTGCCATGACTGATATCGATAATAAAAACAGGGAATTAGCCCACTTCGCCTTTTGTGCCCAGGTCGCCATGAAGCTGGCCGAACAGGATGGGAAGGTGACATCTTTCTTAGACGGCCATGTGTTTCTGCTGCGTTGGCTGGTGACGGCACAAAAGCAGAAACGCTTTACCAAGCAAGTCGCGCCAGAAATCGCCTGGCTGATCGCACGCGGGCGCCAATTAGGTATGCAAAGCAGGTTGTATGAGCGGGTGCAATATCTCTATTTTTCCTGGGTAGACCCCATTGAGCAGCAGCCAGATTTGCATCGGCTGACCTATATTATCGAAGCATTGAAAAACGCAGGCTGGCGCTATTACGTCCTGACGCCAGAAGAATGGAACACGGGAAAGGTCCCTGCCCGCGTACACGGCATCAATGTGCTGATGGTTGAGATGAACCACCTTAATAGCGTCTTTGGCAAACAGGGTTCACAGTTGGCCCCGGTAGAGATCAGAGTGTTGGGCGATTTGCAGGTGTTTGGCATTCTACTGTTGGAGCAAAAGTTCCACGTTTTTCAGGTGCTCGGTGAAACTGCTTATGCGCGCCTGTTTGTCAGCATCGACGAAGAAATCCCCGAGGTGGCGTAAATGGGTTCAATGCAGGCGCAGTTCACCTGCATTGCTTATTCAGCCTGCTCGATCCCCGCGGGCAGGTTTCTCTTGGCGCGCGGGTACTTCCACAGCCAGCGCCCGCTGGCCATACGCCAATAGAAGAATGCCCCGCGCACCGCCCAATCACTGAACATCCCCAGCCAGACCCCGACCACGCCCATACCGAGCAACACGCCCAAGGTATAACCGGCCACCACACGGCAGCCCCACATGCCCAACATGGCAACCCACATGGTGAAGCGAGCGTCGCGCGCACCTTTCAGCCCGGCGGGTAATACCCAGGAGGCCGCCCAGATCGGCATAAACGCCGCGTTCAGCCAGATCAAAATTTTCACCACCTCTTTCACGTCTTCTTCTTGGGTATAGAAAGAGGCAAACAGCCCGGCAAAGGGGGCGGTGCCCCAAGCCAACACCGTCAAGCCAATGGTTGCCAACCAGAAGATGTAACGCAATTGCTGCTCGGCCTGGGCGATCTGCCCTTTGCCCAAACGCTTGCCGACAATAATGGTCGACGCCGAACCCAAGGCACTGCCAGGCAGGTTAATCAGCCCAGCAATGGAAAAGGCAATAAAGTTACCGGCGATCACGTTGGTGCCCATACCGGCAACAAACATCTGCGTCAGTAATTTTCCGCAGTTGAACAGCACCGACTCAATACTGGCAGGAATGCCAATCCCCAGCACGTCACGCAGAATATTGCTGTCGAGCGGGGTGAAATAGCTCTTCAACGTGATACGCAGCGCCGGATTCAGGCCGATCATCAGCACATAAATAATGCCAACAGCGCCAATATAGCGGGAAATGGTTAATCCCAGGCCAGCGCCAACAAAGCCCAGCCCATCCCAGCTAAACAGACCATAGATCAGCGTGCTGCTGATCAGAATATTGAGGATATTCATGCCGACATTGAGCAGCAGCGGGATCTTGGTATTCCCCGCGCCACGCAGTGCCCCGCTGCCAATCAGCGCAATCGCCGCCGCCGGGTAACTCCACACCGTGGTTTGCAGATAAGACAGCGCCAGCGCCTTCACCTCGGGCGTAGCCTCACCGGCAATCACGTTGATAATCGCTTCACCAGCCAGGTGGATCGCCACCGCCAGCAATAACGCCAACGCGGTCATCAGCACCAGCGACTGTCGCGCCGCCGCCCTTGCCCGCTTGCGATCCCGCGTGCCGAGGCTAAAGGCCACTACCACCGTAGTCCCCAGATCGACCGCGGCGAAAAAGGCCATAACCACCATGTTGAAGCTGTCTGCCAGGCCAACCCCCGCCATCGCCTCTTTACCGAGCCAGCTCACCAGGAACGTGCTCAGCACCCCCATCAGCAATACGCAGGTATTTTCTAGAAAGATTGGCAGCGCCAACGGGGTAATCTCGCGCCAGAAGAGCACCCGATAGCTTTTTCGTTTGGCATACCAATGCGTTTTGGTCACGCTCTGGCGCAGTGCCGCAGGTAAGTTCAAAATTAGCCTGAAGATTGGAAGTGAAACAACGTTTCAATAATGATTTATAGGCGCTTATTCTGCAAGGCCTTTTTCAGCTTATTGCTGGGAGGAGAACTCTCTTCTGCCCTATTCTGTGAATATAACGCTCCCGGAAAGTCAATAAACGGTGTGAAATATTATTTTTGCTAATGAGTTGGCCAGAGAAACCTGGCCAAACCTCGATTAATGGTAGCTTTCAGCAGTAGATATAATATGCTCAGCATGCGAGTAAATATCATCTACTGTATCTATCGGATGCCGGGTTTCTTTCTTGTCGGCATCAAACAGGCCAAGATACATTTGGTTGCGATTGAAATGTAATCGGCAAATCGGCTTTCTATTATTATCATCAAGCAATATGCCAAAATAGCTCTTGGTATCTCGATGAGAAATTCTGCAAGGCTCAACGACGGTGCGAATGATAGATTTCACGATATGAAACCCTTCAATCTCATCTTCAGTCGTGACAATGCTGTCAGGCTCTGGGAGCGGCACGGCTACCGGCTCAGCGCTCTCTTCCTTCGGCTCATTATTCAAGATGGATTGCGGATGAGAGCCACCGCTGATCGCCGACTTCAGGCGTTCGTTGACTTGGTCATTCAGCCATTGACTGGCCGCTTTCTTCGTTAAGGTGGCAAATAACTCACGCACCTTCAGTGTCAGCATGCCATCATAAACCCTGGAGGCAAAAAACTTTACGAAGTCCTCTTCTGGATTCGTAAACTGCGTGGAGAATATTTTCTTGATCTGGCTGACGTATTTTAATTCTCCAGCGGCGTTAACTATTGATTCTACATCAAATGCTGACTTCGTAAGCTTCACGATCTCAGGAACCACGTTTTCATCGATGTCCAACAGGTCTAACTCCAAGAACGGCTTTTCATCCATCTTGTTTGGCGCATCAAGATCGGTGAAAAACTTATAGATCTGCCCATTGGTTAAAATAGATATTCTTGCGTTGGTGACATGGAAGTATCTAAATAACTGTGACGCATGATTGACATTCAGCGGTTCACCGATTTTTTTACATTCAACCAGGATTTGTATCTCACCATTTTTTAAAATGGCGTAATCTATTTTCTCGCCTTTCTTGGTTCCGACATCACAAATAAATTCAGGTGTCACCTCCGTGGGGTCAAACACATCATAGCCCAGTACCCTATTGATGAAAGGCATAACAAAAGCACTTTTTGTCGCTTCTTCTGTCTGAATAACTGCAGCCTGCTGTTTGATCTTGGCTGAAAGACTATACAACTCATCTAAAAGCGCCATAAAGTGCCTCCACGTCAAACGGTTAGAGTTTTCCACTTAACCAATTTATATAAAAAACACTTACCTTGCTCTTTTTTTTACCAGAATAAGATCGCGATCACTTAATTTTACCACTGAAAATAACGATTAAATAACCCAAGCAAGAATATAGAAAGAGAATACTATAAAAATACACATAGCATGAGTAAAAAATTTATAGTTTAGTTTGTAATAATAAAGCAATCTCACTAATCCAAATAATACCATTCCACACGATATTCTTATTGAATATAAAAACCGCCCGTTTTTAACCGTCTGATAGGGATTTCCATTACCTGTTATCTCAGGTATTATCCTAAAAGCTGTATAAAAAAACAGGTAATCAGATGCAACCCATAGTCTTGCAATCCACGCGGATCGAGCGCGATCGCTTTCGTGGTGAAACCATCACTAACGGCAAGTTCCTTAACTGTGATTTTTCGGGGGCCGATCTGACCGATAGCCAGTTTATCGGCTGCCTGTTCTATGATGACGCCACGCAGATCGGCTGTTCCTTCAATCGTGCAGTGCTGAAAGATGCCAGCTTCAAAAGCTGCGATCTTTCTCTGGCGGATTTCAGGAATACCAGCGCATTAGGTTTGGAGATCCGTGAATGTAAGGTGCAAGGGGCCGATTTCCGCGGTGCCAACTTTATGAACATGATTTCTCAGCGCAGCTACTTTTGCAGCGCCTTTATCACCAAAAGCAACCTGAGCTATGCCAATTTCGCCAAGGTGGTGCTGGAAAAATGTGAGCTGTGGGAAAACCGCTGGAACGGTGCCAACGTGCTCGGCGCCAGCTTTATCGGCTCCGATCTTTCCGGCGGTGAATTCAACCATTTCGACTGGCGGGCCGCCACGTTCAATCACTGCGATCTTACCGGTTCAGAGCTGGGTGATTTAGATATCCGCCAGGTTGACCTGGAAGGCGTGCAACTGGATAGCCAACAGATCGTCGGTTTGATCGATCGGCTAGGCATTGTGTTAGTCAGTGATGCGTAGTTATTCCATTAATCGGCCTAATGCCGTATTACTTTTTATCATCAGCGCAGTGCCTTGATTTGGGTTTATTTTTCACCAATGATTGAGTTCCTCGTCAATCACCAGGAGCAGCCATGAATCCATCGGCCGCGGTACTTTATACAGACGCACACTTTTTCAGCCCTTACGCTATGTCGGCCTTTGTCACCCTGACCGAGAAGGGAATCCCCTTTACGCTTAAGCCGGTGGACTTATCGCAGGGAGAAAACCAGAGCCGAGCCTACGGCGCGCTGTCTCTGACCCAGCGCGTGCCCACGCTGGTGATAGGTCGTTTTCACCTTTCCGAATCTTCCGCCATTGATGAATATCTGGAAGAGACACACCCTGCCCATCCGGTCTATCCGCGTGATGTCAAACAGCGCGCCAAAGCACGCGAGATACAGGCCTGGCTGCGTAGCGATCTGCTGCCGCTGCGCGCAGAACGCCCGACAGAGGTGATTTTCAGCCAGGGTAAATTTGCCCCGCTGAGTGCGGCGGCCCAGCAGGCAGCGCAGAAGCTGATCGCCGCAGCGGAAAAGCTGCTGAGCCACGGTCAGGATCATCTGTTTGGCGAGTGGTGCATCGCGGATACCGATCTGGCCTTGATGCTCAACCGGTTGGTGATACATGGTGACGAAGTGCCGGAAAATCTGCGTCGTTATGCACAACAGCAGTGGCAACGCCCTTCGGTGCAGGCCTGGCTGGCGCTGCCGGAAAAAATGCGGAGCTAGCGCCCCATGCTTGGCTAGCTGACAAATTCCCCTTTGATGAAGGTATCTGCACTGGCCCAGAGTATTTGCTGCTTTCTGGGTCAGATGAGAATACTCCCCGTTTAAAAGGGGGAGCTATTTAGACAATACATAATAATGCTCTCTATCTGGAGACTCATACTTTGTAAACCCAAGTTCTAACAGAGAGTTTATCCTTACTTCAGCTACTGGAATAGCTTTGGTAACTATTTCTTCAACACTGAACGTATCAAAAAAATGCTTAGAACACACAGCAAAAACTTCTGTTAAATACATTTCCGTCTCATATTCTGATGATATATCTAACCTCAAAATACCTGAGCTAACTTTATAATCATTAACCGTTGCAAACATTTCTATTGTACCAACTGCAAGACCGGTATCTCTATTCACAATTGAATACCTTATGAACTCCTCACGCTCATAGCAATCCAACCAGCCTATGATTGCATCTTTCATTTCCTCTATCGTATTAAAATTGAAACCGCCCATGCACCTATCTGAATTAAACAATGATCTGGAATTCACATCCGAATAACATTTCAACAAACCTTCCGCATCATTCTCTGAGATAAGACGTATTATAAAATTTGATGTTTCATACGTTGGACATTCTTTGTATGGATTACTCATCTTTTAACTCCCTGTTAGTGTTAAATTTATAATAATTAATTTAACACTTGAGTCTTTCATAATTAAAAACCAATGGCGCACTTAAAAAGCGACAATCATATACATTGAAAATGGCTCGATAACTCATCATTGTCAAATCGAACGATTCGTATCTATTTTAAACCACCTGTTCAGCACTCAGCAGTGATTCCGCCCTTAAAACATAAATCAGAGATAATCACAACCTTGAGCACTATTGGCCGTATGCTAGTAAAGCTTTCGCTCAACTGACTGACATTACGGCCACAGCACCGCCTTTCTCAACGCAGAGAGACACAGCATCGCTATTGGGAAAACATCACCACCCGGCAGGCAGGTAACCCAATAACGAGGCAATGGCGTACACCGCACCGCCCATATACAGCAGAACGATGCTCACTTGCAGAATGGGATGGGTGATCCAGCTACACTGCCAGAGCGGCTGTTGATCGCCAGATGCACGCGCTCCACGCAGGATCAGCATCGGCATAATCGACAGGATCACGCCGCTGAAAACTCCAGCGAAATACAGCGCATTAACGAAGGAAACCAGGCCGCTGTAGGCCAGAGCAAACGGCGGTACCACCACCAGCAACAGCACGCTGAAACGGCGGAAAGGCTGCTCATCATCCCCCAGGCGGAACTTATCGAAAATATTGGTCAGGAAACTGCCGCCCAATCCCCAATAGGAGGTCAACATTGCGCACAGCGCAAAGATGTTGGCCGAAAAGAAGGCCCATTGCCCGAGCGCCTGGCCCCAGGAAATGGTGGCAACGTCGGAAATATTATCCAACCCGCTAAGGGCTATCACCGACAACGGCACCGCCGCCAGCAACACGAAAGTGATTGCCATACCGACGATAATCGCTTTTGGCAGTTGCGCTGGCTTGTCCGCAAAGCCACGCGCCATTTCAGGCACTATGTACTGCGCGGAAAAACAGAACACCACCACGCTGAACACCGGCACCATAAAGCGCCAGTCGCCGTCCAGCAGATTACGCATCTGAGTGGTTTCTTTCAGCAGCGTCGCGGCCACCAGGGTGGCAATCATCACCACCATGCCGATGCTGATAAATTTCTCACCGCGGCCAATGGCTTTCAGGCCGAGATACAGCACCAGTGCTGCCGGGATAAAGAACAACAGGCTACCGAGGGCGGGGGAAATACCGAGCAGGGATTGCAGCAGTTTGCCGCTGCCGGTCATATAGGCGGTGAGTGCGCCTACGCTGTTGACACAGACGGAAGCGAACATCAGCCAGGAGCCAAAGCCGCCGACATAGCGCCGGGCCAGCCCGCTCAGTTGCAGGTGCGCTCGGGTGCGCAGAGTCGATTCAGCCACGTAAAGCATGGTAATGGTGGTCAGGCAACCGACCAGCACCAGCCAGAACAACAGGGGTAAATAGCCCGCCTTGCTGGAGGCGTAGGCGATGGAGAGAACGCCAGCGCCGATGTTGGTGCCAACGATCATCGCCACACCTTCGAGGAAACTCAATGATTTGGCGGGTGCAGATGCCCGCTCCCCGGCGGCAATCGCCGGAGAAATAGAGATGTTTTCGGAAGACATGGTTTATCCTTTGTATCCCGGTGGCGCTGGCCACCGGGAAGTGTTGAAGTCCAGGGGGTTAACAGCTCACATCGATACACAGGTATTTCAGCTCCAGATATTCTTCAATGCCGTAACGCGATCCTTCACGCCCGAGCCCTGACTGTTTGATGCCGCCAAACGGCCCGACTTCGTTGGAAATCAGCCCTGTGTTAATGCCGACCATGCCGTATTCCAAGGCTTCCGGCACCCGCCACTGGCGTGCCGCATTCTGGGTGAACAGATAGGCTGCCAGGCCGAATTCGGTATCGTTAGCCATCGCGATGGCTTCTGCTTCGTCATGAAAACGGAACAGTGGCGCAACAGGGCCGAAGGTCTCTTCTTTGGCAAAGCGCATTTGCTGCGTCACACCGGTCACCACCGTCGGCTGGAAGAAGGTACGGCCTAGCGCATGCGGCTGCCCGCCGGTAGCAATCTGTGCCCCTTTGATCAGCGCATCATCAATGTGGCTCTGCACTTTTTCCACGGCACCTTGGTCGATCAGCGGCCCCTGAGTGGTGCCTTCCTGCGCGCCGTCGCCCACTTTCAGTTGCTCGACGGCGGCCACCAGCTTATCCACCAGGCGATCGTAAATGCCGTCCTGTACGTAGATCCGGTTGGCGCATACGCAGGTCTGGCCGCTGTTGCGGAATTTTGACGCCATAATGCCCGCCACCGCGGCATCCAGATTGGCATCATCAAAGACAATCACCGGCGCGTTACCACCCAGTTCAAGTGAAAGCTTTTTAATCGTCGGCGCGCACTGCGCCATCAGAATGCGCCCCACTTCGGTCGAACCGGTAAAGCTCAGCTTGCGTACCACCGGGCTGTCGCACAGCACTTTGCCAACCTGAGCCGGCTCGCCGGTCACTACCTGCAACACGCCCGCCGGAATACCGGCATCCTGGGCCAGCTTGGCCAACGCCAAGGCGGTCAGCGGCGTCTGTTCAGCCGGTTTGACGATCATGGTGCAACCCGCCGCCAACGCCGGGGCGGCCTTGCGGGTAATCATCGCCGCCGGGAAGTTCCACGGGGTAATCGCCGCGCAGACGCCGATCGGCTGCTTCACCACCACCAGCCGCTGTGACGCCAGCGGCGCCTGTAATACTGCGCCGTCGACGCGCTTGGCCTCTTCGGCAAACCAGGTGATAAACGAGGCGGCATAAGCCACCTCACCGCGCGCTTCGGCCAACGATTTACCCTGCTCGGCGGTCATCAGCTGCGCCAGATCTTCCTGCGCCGCCATCACTTTATCGGCCCAGGCCAGCAGCAACGCTGAACGCTGTTTGGCCGTCAGTTGCTTCCAGCCGATTTGTGCCTGCTGCGCGGCGGCAATCGCCTGCTGGGTTTCTTCCGCGCTCACCAGCGGAACAGTGGTCAGTTCTGCACCGGTGGCCGGGTTGATCACCGCTTCACGCTTGCCGCTGCGCGCATCGCACCATTCACCGTTAATCAGGCACTGACTGCGCAGCAGCTCGGGGTTGTGTAGTTTCATCGTTCTTGCTCCTTATTGGACCAATGCGCGGGAAAGGATCGCCAGCGCCTGGTTAAACTGGGCATCAGGAATGGTCAGTGGATACAGGAAACGGATCACGTTGCCATACACACCACAGCTGAGCAGCAGCAGCCCTGCTTCCTGGGCCTTTTGCTGCACTTCACGGGTAAATTCCGGCGATGGTTTGCCCGTGGCCGGATCGTTGAACTCCACCGCCACCATTGAGCCCTTGGCACGGATATCGGCAATTGCCGGGCACTGTTTACGCGCCTGCTGCAGCACTTCCACCAAATGTTGACCCAAGCGCTGCGAGCGCTGGCACAGCTGTTCTTCTTCGATCACTTCCAAAACCGCCAACGCCGCAGCCACCGCCAGCGGGTTACCGGCATAGGTGCCGCCCAGCCCACCTGGAGCCGGAGCGTCCATCACCTCGGCGCGGCCCGCCACCGCCGACAGCGGCATCCCCCCCGCCAGGCTTTTTGCCATGGTGATCAGATCGGGTTTCACCGCGTAGTGCTCCATCGCGAACAGCTTGCCGGTGCGGGCAAAACCGCTCTGCACTTCATCGGCAATCAGCAGAATGCCGTGCTGATCGCACAGCGTGCGCAACGCCTGCATAAATTCCGGCGGTGCGATATTGAAACCGCCCTCGCCCTGCACCGGCTCCAGCACAATCGCTGCCACCTGTTTAGGATCGATGTCGGCTTTAAAAATGCGCTCCAGGCTGTTCATCGCGTCTTCGGTGCTGACGCCGTGTAACGCATTCGGATACTGGCCGTGGAACACCGAGCCAGGGAATGGGCCAAAACCCAGTTTGTAAGGAGCCACTTTGCCGGTCAGCGCCATAGTCATATAAGTACGGCCATGGAAGCCGCCGCCGAAGGTGATCAGCCCCGGGCGGCCGGTATAGGCGCGGGCAATTTTCACCGCGTTTTCCACCGCTTCCGCCCCGGTGGTGAAGAAGGCGGTTTTACAGGCCCCGTCGATCGGCGCACGCTGGTTGATACGCTCCGCCAACGCGATATAGCTTTCATAGGGGACGATCTGGTAAGCGGTATGAGTGAAGGCCTTGAGCTGTTTTTCAATGGCGGCAACCACTTTCGGGTGGCGGTGGCCGGTATTGAGCACAGCAATGCCTGAAGCGAAATCGATAACCTCATTACCTTCCACGTCCCACAGCGTGGCATTCTCAGCACGCTCTGCGTAATAACCACACATCACGCCGATGCCACGCGGGGTAGCCGCCAAGCGGCGTTGATTCAGTTCTGCGTTTTTCATCTTGTTCTCTCCGGGCTATGCCTGTTATCAACTTTGTTCACAAGTGTGAAACAATGATGTTTATTTACACAGGATGTGGCCCTATAATCTAGTGCCAGTTACGTTTAATTGAGGGATCCAATTGTGCTCATTGAGTGGTGACCTGTTGCTGCAGCGCCTCGGCGATCAGCCCGCTGATAAGCTACATAAGCGGCTGTATAACGCGATCCGCACCAGTATTCTGGACGGCAGTCTACCGCCTTCCAGCCGCTTACCGGCGTCGCGCGATCTGGCTCAGGAACTCAGTGTGTCACGCAACACGGTATTAACCGTTTACGAACAACTTCTGGCCGAAGGATATGTGCTTTCACGCCAAGGAAGTGGAACCTTCGTCGCAGAAACGGTGCCCGACAGTTATTTATCCACCACCAGCCAGCCGATGAGCGAGCGTGGTGAGCAACGGCGCGTTGAGCTGTCAAAACGCGGGGCCACGTTGCTGCACCACGCCAGCGCCAGCCCAAAGCAATGGGGCGCCTTTATTCCCGGCGTGCCCGACGTTAATGCCTTCCCACACCAGATCTTCAGCAAGATCCAGGCGCGCATCAGCCGCCGCCCCACGCCGCAGCGTTTGACCTACAGTAATCAGGGTGGCAGCCCGGAACTGCAACATGCGCTGGTGGACTATCTGCGCGTAGCCCGCTCGGTGCGCTGCTCGCCGGAACAGATCCTGATTACCGAAGGTATTCATCAGGCGATCGATCTGGTGACGCGGATGCTGTGCAATCCAGGCGATGATGCCTGGATCGAGGAACCGGGCTATTGGGGGATACGCAATATTCTGCGCATCAACGATGTCAATATTTGCCCGTGCGAAGTGGATGAGGCGGGTATGGTGCCAGCGGAACAAAACACGGGGGCGCCACGGGTGATTTTCGTCACCCCTTCGCATCAGTACCCGCTGGGTTCAGTAATGAGTTTGGCACGGCGCCAGCGGCTACTGGCACTGGCGCGCCATGCCGGTAGCTGGATTGTGGAAGATGATTATGACAGCGAGTTTCGCTTCTCAGGCCAGCCGATCCCGGCGCTGCAAGGGTTAGAAGCCGATGCGCCGGTCATTTATATCGGCACCTTCAGCAAGACGCTGTATCCCGCGCTGCGTCTGGGCTATATGGTGTTACCGAAACCGCTGATGAATGAATTCAAGATTGCCCACGCCGAGCTGTATCGCGGCGGGCACTTGTTGATCCAGGCGGCGCTGGCGCAGTTTATTCAGGAAGGCCACTACACGGCCCATATCCGCCGCATGCGTTTGCTGTATGCCAAACGCCGCGCGTTTCTTACCGCGCTGATTGAGCAACACTTGGGTAAACAGGCCTTGAGTGAGTTCAACAGCAATGCCGGGCTGCACCTGATCCTCAACCTGCCGAACGATGCCGACGACGTTGCCATTGCCAGCGCCGCCAGCGCACGTGGGGTACTGGTGCGCGCGCTGTCACGCTATTACATGCAACCTAGCGCCCGGCGCGGCCTGCTGATGGGGTTTGCCTGTGTTCCGGAAGAGCAGATGGCAGCGGCCTTCAGCGTGCTGCTGGAATGTATTCATTCTCAGGAAAGTTAACAAGGCAAAGGCGACCCTATTGGATCGCCTTTCAAGAACATGGGCTGATTAATCCATCAGATGAGAAATATCATCATGGGCAACCGCTGGCGGATCCTGGCGCATCCCTTTGGTCAGCCACATCAGATAAAGAAAACCGGCAAACAGCCAGATAAAGCCGACCTTCAGCGCTTCCGGATCCAAGTTGAACCACAGCCAGATGCACATGGCAAAACCGATCAGCGGCAGCAGGCCGTATTTGAACATCGCCCTCAGCCCACGGCGTTTTTCATTCACCAAAAAGTGTTTGATTACGCTGAGGTTCACGAAGGTGAATGCCCCCAAAGCGCCAAAGCTGATCATCGACACCACCATGCTGAGATCCATCCACAGCGCCAGCAGGGAGATGATGGCCACGAACACAATCGCGCGCCACGGCGTGTGGAAACGGGCATGGAGATGGAAGAACACTCTGCGCGGCAGCACCCCTTCACGCCCCATGGCGTAAAAGATACGCGATACGCCGGTTTGCGCCGTCATTGACGAAGCGTAAACCCCGGTGAGATAGGTGGCCATAAAGAAGTTATACATCCACTTCCCCCCCACGTGCTCGGAGATAATCAGGCTGGATGTATCCTGATAAGGGATCAGCGCCTGCCAATCGGGATACGCCAGATGGGCGGCGTAAGAGACAGCGACAAAAATCGCTCCAGCGCTGATCACGGTGATCAATATGGCACGCGGCAGTGTGCGTTTGGCATCGTCAGCTTCCTCGGCCATGGTGGCAATGGCATCAAAGCCCAGAAACGCCAGGCACAGCACTGCCGCACCGGCGATCAGGCCAGAAAAATTACCGGCATCCACCAACAGCGGCTTCATCAGCGCCTCTGGGCTGAGATCGGCTCCGCTGAATGCCAGCGCAATAAACAGCACGATAAACACCATCTGCAGGGCGATCAGCGTGAAATTGACGGAGCTCAGCAAGCGCACCCCAAGAATATTCAACAGGCTGACGCTGCCGATGGAGGCCAGAATAAACACGTAAGCAGGGATCGACGGAAATGCCTCGTGCAAGAAAATCCCTAAAACCAAATAGTTAAGCATAGGCAGGAACAGATAATCGAGGATCTGCGCCCAGCCGACCAAGAAACCGGTTTTACCACCAAAGCTGCGTTGGACATAAGAGTAGGCCGATCCGGCCAACGGCATGGCGTTGGTCATCCGGCAATAGCTCAAAGCGGTAAACAGAATGGTGACGATGGTCACCAGATAAGCGACGGGCAAATGGCCCTGACTCAAAACGGTAACCTGACCATAGGTGGTGAATACGCCCAGCGGCACCATATAGGCGAGGCCAAACGCAACCAAGGCAGGGGTTTTAAGAACTCGTTGCAACCGAATATTTTGCGGCATTACCGTATCATCTCCTGACACAAAACTGCATCGTTAATCAGCGTTTTTTGGCTGTGTAAAAATTAAGGAAACGAATACTGGCACAAGACAAGGCGCCGGGGAAGTTAACAATCAGCTTTCTATTTTTTAATCGGGCGGGAATGGCTGGAGTTACCGTTCCCGCCCGCGACACGTCTGGCTGTTATGCCTGGTAAACGACCTGCCCCCCCACAAGGGTGCGTTCAATGCGGGTTTGGTAAATCGCCTCGGCCGGCTGCTCGAACAGGTTTTGCTGCAGCACGATCGCATCGGCAAACTTGCCCACTTCCAGCGAACCGATGTATTGCTCTTTGGCAATCATATAGGCTGCATCAATGGTCGCGGCGCGCAGCGTTTCGATCAGCGTCAGGTTACGATCGTTGTCCAAACGCGGCCCGGCAGGTTGGCCTTCACTGTCCCAGGCGCGGCGCGTCATCCCCACCTGCAGGTTGTACCATTCGTCCAACCGATCGATCGGCCAGTCGCTGCCGTACGCCACGCGCGCACCGGCATCCAGAAAACGTGCCGCCGGTTCCAAGTGCGGGAAGCGCTCTTCACCCAGCATTTCGCGCTCTTCGTCAATCAGCACGCCCGGCAAACCGGCCCACTGGAATGACAGCACCGCAGTGGCACCCAGTTCGGCAAAACGCGCGTACTGATGCGCAGCCACCAGTTCATTGTGCGCCAGCCCGGGGCGGATATCCTTGCCAGGGCAAGCGGCACGCATCAGTTCTACCGCGTCCAGCACCTGCTCGATCGCCCCATCGCCCACCGTATGGGTGTGCGGATGCAGGCCAGCGCGGCCACATTCCACTACCAGCGCGTTCAACACCGGCGTGGTGAAGTAGAGATCGCCATAACGTTCACTTTGCGCCTCCCCCTGATGCTCACGATACGGCTGCAGCAGCGCAGCAGTCATGGTCGGCGGCTGCAGCACGCCATCCACAAACAGTTTCAGATGGTCAACCGCAATACCCGCTTGCGGCGTCCACTCTTTATCCCCCCACTGCCTGGCGAAGGCGACCACGTCTTGCACCGCACGGGCGGCGTCTTCCGGCCCTTGCACGCTGTCTGGCGTGACTTCTTTGGCACCGAGGACCCGTAGCGTCAGTTCGCCACGATCGCGCAGTGCGGCAAAGGCCGCCAGCTGTTCGGCGAATACGCGGGTATCCATCACGGTGGTAACACCTTGGAAATGCAACACCTGCTGCACATGGGCCGCGATCTGTACGTTCTGCTCCGCGGTGCCGGAAGGAATGCTGTCAAAGGCGCGCATTGCGGGCGCATCTTCCAGGATCCCCGTCAGTCGGCCGTTGGCGTCGCGGGCAATCTTGCCATCTGGCGGCACTGGGGTATTTTCATCGATCCCCAGCATTTGCAGCGCACGGCTGTTGGCCGCCAGGGTGTGGCAGTCGTTGGAGAACAGCGCCACCGGGCGGCGGGTGTTCAGGGTATCCAACACGGCGCGGCTCATGTCCGCCCCAACCGGGATCATCGCCTGACGCTGCCAGGCACGCACCGTCAGCCATTCGTTATCATCATGAGCCGGGTATTTGTCCAGGTGTGCCTGAATGTGCTGCAACGTCTGCTCCACCGTCAGCGCCGCATAATGCAGGCTGCAGCCCTTAAGCTGTTTGCCGCCCCAGAACGGATGCATATGGCTGTCGATCAGGCCCGGCATCATCATTTTACCCTGCAGATCGATACGTTCGGTCGCCGGTGACGCAAGCGCCAGCACTTGCTCATCATCCCCGACGGCTAGCACGAATCCCTGCCCGATCGCCAACGCACTGCAAACCCGGTTTGCCGCATCCGCCGTAAAGATAGTGCCGTTGTAATAAATTACCTCGGCAGCGTTAACCACTGGTGTCATATCAAAAGTCTCAAAATCACACAAAACGATCCTAAGTATAGATCTGAGTCAGGTGAAAACTGAAATCCTTGGCACGATAGCCGCGTGACGTACAATTCGCAAATAACGGCAAAGATTCATGATATCTATCACATTCAACGCATCGTTAGTTCCCAACGCTGCCGACAACGGCTAGATTTATCTCATCCGACCACTCGATAACCCCTATAACTATAACGACATTGGAGACTGCAATGAGCGCATACCCCCACCTGCTGGCGCCGCTGGATCTCGGCTTCACCACCCTGAAAAACCGGGTGCTGATGGGATCAATGCACACAGGCCTGGAAGAACTCCCCAATGGCCCGGAGCGTCTGGCGGCATTCTATGCCGAACGTGCCGCCGCGGGTGTCGCCCTGATTGTCACCGGCGGCATCGCCCCCAATGAAAAAGGGGTGGTGCAACGCGGAGCGGCAATGTTGAATCAACCGCAACAGGTCGCGCATCACCGGACCATTACAGAGGCGGTCCATCAAGCGGGCGGCAAAATCGCGCTGCAAATTCTGCACGCCGGGCGTTACAGCTATCAGCCGCAGCCGGTGGCCCCTTCCGCACTGCAGGCTCCGATTAGCCCATTCAGCCCGACGGCGCTGACTGTTGAAGAGGTTGAACAGACCATTGCCGATTTCGCCCACTGTGCCGCACTGGCGCAGCAGGCGGGTTATGACGGCGTTGAGGTGATGGGTTCCGAAGGCTACCTGATTAATCAATTTCTGGTGGCGCGCACCAACCAGCGTAGCGATCAATGGGGCGGCAGCTTCAGTAACCGCATGCGTTTCGCGGTAGAGATTGTTCGCGCCGTGCGCCAGGCGGTGGGGCCAGAATTTATCCTGATCTACCGCCTTTCCATGCTCGATCTGGTGGAAGATGGCTCAAGCTGGCAGGAGATCGAACAGCTCGCAGTGGCGATCGAACAGGCCGGTGCCACGCTGATCAATACCGGCATCGGCTGGCATGAAGCCCGTATCCCGACCATTGCCACTATGGTGCCACGCGCCGGGTTTAGTTGGGTGACGCGCAAGCTGATGGGCAAAGTGGGCATTCCGCTGATCACCACTAACCGCATCAACGACCCGGCGGTGGCCGAACAGGTGTTGGCGGAAGGCTGTGCCGATATGGTTTCCATGGCGCGCCCATTCCTGGCCGATGCGGCTTTTGTGCAAAAAGCCGCCGAAGGCCGTGCCGACGAGATCAATACCTGTATCGGCTGCAATCAGGCCTGTCTGGACCAGATTTTCGAAGGCAAACTCACCTCTTGCCTGGTGAACCCGCGCGCCTGCCGCGAAACCGAAATGCCGCTGATTGCGGCGGAGCAAGCCAAACGGCTGGCCGTGATCGGCGCAGGCCCCGCCGGGCTGGCGTTCGCCACGACCGCCGCCAGCCGTGGGCATCAGGTCACGCTGTTTGACGCTGCCGATGAGATCGGCGGGCAGTTCAATATTGCCAAGCAGATCCCCGGTAAAGAAGAGTTCCACGAAACCCTGCGCTATTTCCGCCGTCAGTTAGCACTGCTGGAGGTGACGCTGAAACTGGGGCAAAAAGTGCAAGCGCAGGATTTGGCCGAGTTTGACGAGGTGATCCTCGCCTGCGGCATTGTGCCGCGCATGCCGGAGATTCCCGGTATTGAACGGGCTAACGTGCTGAGTTATCTCGAGGTACTACGTGACAAAAAACCGGTCGGCCAGCGGGTGGCGATCATTGGTGCCGGTGGGATCGGCTTCGATACCGCCGAATACCTCAGCCAGCACGATCTCTCCAGCAGCCTGGATCAGCAGGCATTTAACCGCGAGTGGGGGATTGATTCGCAGCTCAGCCAGCGCGGAGGGTTAAGTGCCCAAGGGCCGCAGGTGCCCGCCACCCCACGCCAGATCTTCCTGCTACAGCGTAAAAGCAGCAAAGTGGGTGAAGGCCTGGGTAAAACTACCGGTTGGATCCATCGCACCAGCCTGTTGCTGCGCGGTGTGAAGATGCTGAACGGCGTCAACTATCAGCGCATTGATGAACAGGGGTTGCACATCGTGCGGGCCGAGCAGAAAAGTTGCCTGGCGGTAGATACCATTGTGATCTGCGCCGGGCAGGAACCGCGTCGTGAATTACAGCAGCCGCTGTTGGCGATGGGGAAAACCGTGCATCTGATTGGTGGTGCCGACGTGGCCGCTGAGTTGGATGCGCGCCGCGCTATCGATCAGGGAACCCGCTTGGCGATGGCGCTGTAAAAGAGTGGGCGCAGTAAAAAGCTGCGCCCCTGCGGCTTAACGCCGTGCGCCAGACTTGACCGCTTTGAGGATCACAAACTTCTGGTTCGACGCCAAGGTGGTACAGTTGCCAAACAGGCGTTTCAGCTTCTGGTAATAATCCAGATGACGGTTGCCGACGATGCGCAACTCTCCCCCTACTTGCAGGCAGCGCTTGGCGTCGCAGAACATCTGCCAGGCGGTGTGATCGGTAATTGCATGCTGCTGGTGGAACGGTGGGTTGCACAACACCGCCCGCAAACTTTCACGCTCAATGCCCGCCAGCGAGTTGTTCACTTCAAACTGACAGCGATCCATCTCCTGCGGCAGGTTATGCGCCACATTCAGCTCGCTGGACGCCACCGCCATATAAGACTCATCGATAAAGGTCATCTGCGCGTCTGGATTCTGTACCAGCGCTTTCATGCCAATAATGCCGTTGCCACAGCCAAGATCGACGATATGGCCGCTCAGATCCTGCGGTAAATGCTCCAGGAACAGGCGCGCGCCGATATCCAGGCTGCCGCGTGAAAACACGTTGGCATGGTTGTGGATCAGCCAATCCGTGCCGTCGAGCAGCCAGTTGGTGGTTTCCGGAGCGGGTGGTGGCACGATGTCGGTCACCTGGCAATAGATCAGGCGCGCCTTTTTCCAGGCCAGGCTGGTGCGGGTCGGGCCGAGTATGCGTTCGAACACCTGCATGGTCGAGGTATGCACGTCGCGCGCTTTGGCACCGGCGATAATCAGCGTATCGGCAGATACCACTTTGCGCAGCGCGCGCAGTTGCTGCTCCAGCAAGGCCAACGCTTTCGGCACCCGCATCAGCACCACCGCCGGGTTGGCAGGCAGATCTGCCAGGCTGTCCAGCAGCGTCACCTGTTCAACATCCAGTTCATTCAGCCCCAGATTATGGCGTGTCGCCAGTTGATTCATGTAGGAATCACTGATGCTGTAAGGCTTATGGGCGTGCAAGGCGCAGGCCAGCGTGCCGAAATGATCGTTGAAAATCAGCACCGGGCGTTCGCCCACGGCAATATTTTCAAGCTGTTGCAGCAGATATTCATCCGCCGCTTCCCACGCCTGCAGTTGGGTGGATTCTTCTTGTTGGGGATAACGCTCCAGCTCAAGTTGCTGTGTTCCCAGATCGAGTTGGCTCATTGCCCCTCCTGACTGATAAAAATTGAGCTGTTTATCCCTTAAAAATGCGCATCAGTAAAATGTTTTTTGGGATTAATTGCCGTTTGCGGGATTTGCGCGAAAAAACGTCATACAATAACCGCCCCGTTTGGCCATTGAATCCTGAACAGCATGCCTGAGTTGACCTACCTGCAAGGCTACCCCGAACATCTGCAAACGCAGGTGCAGCAGCTTATCCAGCAGCAGCGGCTGGGCAAGGCGTTATTAGAGCGCTACCCACAGGTGCACGACTGCACCACCGATAAATCGCTGTATCAATTCACACTCGATCTGAAAAACCAGTATCTGCGCAATGCACAACCGCTGAGCAAGGTGGCTTACGACAGCAAAATCCAGGTGATGAAACATGCGCTGGGTATGCATACCGCTATTTCTCGCGTGCAGGGCGGTAAACTGAAGGCCAAAGCGGAGATCCGGGTGGCGACGGTGTTCAAAAACGCCCCGGAACCTTTTCTGCGCATGATCGTGGTGCATGAGCTGGCGCACCTGAAAGAGAAAGATCATAACAAAGCCTTCTACAGCCTGTGCTGCCATATGGAACCCCGCTATCACCAGTTGGAGTTTGACACCCGGCTGTATCTGACGCATCTGTCAATTTTCGGTGAACTGTATGAATAAATAGGGATTTTAAGCACATTCGCCAGCGTCATAATCTGCTTTACTAAGCCACTTGTTTGCAGGAACCGGAGTTATCTATGATTCGTTTTGCTGTCATTGGCACCAACTGGATTACGGAACGCTTTATTGATGCGGCTCATGAGAGCGGCAAAATGAAGCTCACCGCTATTTACTCGCGTAACCTTGAACAGGCGCGGGCATTTGGCGCCAGTTATCCGATCGAACATTTTTTCGATTCTCTTGAGGCGCTGGCCCAGTCCGATGCGATCGACGCCGTATATATCGCCAGCCCCAACTCCCTGCATTACCCACAGGCGCTGCTGTTTCTCAGCCATAGAAAGCATGTGATCTGCGAAAAACCACTCGCTTCCAACCTACAACAAGTGGAAAAGCTGATCGCCTGCGCGCGCCAAAACCAGGTGGTGCTGTTTGAAGCGTTCAAAAGCGCCTATTTACCGAACTTTCTGTTGCTGCAACAGGCCTTGCCGAAAATCGGCCGGCTGCGTAAAGCGCTGCTCAACTTTTGCCAATACTCCTCCCGCTATCCGCGCTATCTGGCCGGTGAAAATCCCAATACCTTTAATCCACAGTTCTCCAACGGTTCGATCATGGATATTGGCTACTACTGCGTTGCCAACGCGGTGGCCCTGTTCGGCGCGCCGCAATCGGTGCTCGCCTGCGCGTCACTGTTGGATACCGGGGTGGATGCGCACGGCACCGTCTGCCTGAACTACGGTGACTTCGGCGTGACTATCACCCATTCCAAAGTCAGCAACTCGGATATCCCCAGCGAGATCCAGGGGGAAGACGGCACGCTGGTGATCGAGAAAATCTCTGAATATCAAAAAGTGGTGCTGACGCCGCGCGGAGCCAGCCAGCAGGATCTGACCCAACCGCAGCACATCAATACCATGCTGTACGAGGCGGAAGCCTTTGCCGAGTTGGTGGAACAGCGGCAGATCGAGCACCCTGGTTTGGAACGCTCATTGGCCGTCGCCCGCCTGCTGACCGAAATCCGTCGTCAGACCGGTGTGATATTCCCGGCAGACGGAGAATAAGATGAAGCCGCTGCTGTTAATGCAAACTGGCGACGCACCGCAAGCCATTCGCCGTGAATTGGCCAACTTTGACCAGATGTTCTTGCAACAGGGGAATATCGCCGCCGATCGCGTGCAGATTGTGCATCTTCCTGCCGGTGACCCCTTGTTGCCACCAGAAAATTACTGCGGCGTGGTGATCACCGGTTCACCGGCGATGGTGACAGAACAACTGCCATGGAGCGAACAGGCCGCCGCGTGGCTGCGCCAGGCGATGCAGATCAGGCTGCCAATTTTTGGCGTGTGCTACGGCCATCAGCTTCTGGCCTATGCGCTGGGAGGAGAAGTGGGTTATCACCCGCAAGGGATGGAAGTGGGCACCTTGGAGATCGAATTACTCCCCACAGCCAGCCATGACAAGCGCCTGATGGCGCTGCCGCCGCGTTTCAAAGCCAATCTGATTCACTCACAATCAGTGCTGACGCCGCCGCCCGCTGCCGAAGTGCTGGCGCGCTCGCGGCAGGATGCGTGCCAGATCCTGCGTTACGGGGACAACGCATTAACCACCCAATTCCACCCGGAATTTGATGGGGCAGCCATGCAGCGCTATCTAAGTTGGCTCAGCGAGCGGGAGCCAGAAAATCAGCAGGCCTACCAGGTAAAACAACAACAGGTCAGCAATACCCCGTTCAGCCAGATGCTATTGCAAGGTTTTGTCGTCAGCCTCGGAGCACAGCGCTCAAACGCCGGGTAATTATTTTAAACATTGACCAAACGCATATTTTACACTATTTTTTCTCGGGCAAAGGGGAGTAACTTCATTGTCGGTCAATCGTCATTACGATGCGCAAGCATCCGGTTACCGGGCAACCTGGTGTCTAAAGGTGTCATTACCTTTATCAGCGTTGTAAGTGAGACCTTGCCGGAAGGCGAGGTTTGCTTGCAGCGCTCACAGAGCGGCTAGCGTCTTCCGACGTTGGCCGTTTTTGTTTTTGAAGGATACCTCTGATGTTGAATACCGTTGGCACTCCCTGGCTATGGGCCAGTTTCTCCGCCATCATCGTCGTGATGCTGGCCGTCGACTTATTACTGCAAGGCCGCAAGGGCACACAAACCATGACCCTGAAGCAGGCGGCCTGCTGGTCCCTGGTGTGGGTGAGTTTGGCGCTGCTGTTTAACGCCGGTTTTTGGTATTACCTGAATGCCACTGCCGGGCGCGCCGTAGCAGATACACAGGCTCTGGCCTTCCTGACCGGTTATCTGATAGAGAAAGCGCTGGCGGTTGATAACGTGTTCGTCTGGCTGATGCTGTTCAGCTATTTTGCCATTCCCGCCCACTTGCAGCGCCGCGTACTGATATTGGGCGTTCTTGGCGCGATCGTGCTGCGCACAATCATGATCTTTGCTGGCAGTTGGCTGATCTCGCAATTTTCCTGGTTGCTGTATCTTTTTGGCGCTTTCCTGCTTTTTACCGGTATCAAGATGGCGCTGGCGAAGGAAGATGGGGCTGCTATCGGCGACAAACCGCTGGTGAAGTGGCTGCGGAGCCACCTGCGCATGACCGATAACTTGGAGGGCGAGCGTTTCTTTGTGCGCCGCAATGGCCTGCTGTTTGCCACCCCGCTGTTGTTGGTACTGATCCTAGTGGAACTGAGCGACGTGATTTTCGCCGTCGACAGTATTCCCGCGATCTTCGCCGTCACCACCGATCCCTTTATCGTGCTGACCTCTAACCTGTTCGCCATCATGGGGCTACGTGCCATGTATTTCCTGTTGGCAAACGTAGCAGAGCGTTTCTCGATGCTGAAATATGGCCTCTCGGTGATCCTGGTATTTATCGGTATCAAAATGCTGATCGTCGATTTCTACCATATCCCGATCGCTATTTCTTTGGGCGTGGTTGCCGGTATTCTGCTGCTGACGCTGCTGATCAACGCCTGGGTTAATCACCGTAATGATGTGAAATCCAGAAACACACCATAATCTGTTCTCCGGGGCGCTAGCCGCCCCGTGATTGTTTGGCAATAATCCTTAAATACCAAATGTTATTGCGATCACACAAATGTAAATAGAATGTTATAAACAATTACTCCGCGCACGTAATTTCAGCTTCGCCTCTTTTCAACCACCCGCATTTACTGAATACTGGTCAAGCAAACACACTTAGTTACAGATACAAATAACATTTGCCCGGCAGCGTTCCTGCCGAGGCGCAATCATCTGTACGCCACTTTTCAGGGGAGCGGAAACGCAACAGTATCATGAATAAACTATTAGTACGCATCACTCAGGGCAGCCTGGTTAAACAAATCATGATCGGCCTCGCGGCCGGGATCGTAGTAGCGCTGGTTTCTCCAGCCGCTGCCAGCGCCGTTGGCCTGCTCGGGGCGTTGTTCGTCGGCGCGCTGAAGGCCGTTGCGCCAGTATTAGTACTGGTGCTGGTGATGGCTTCCATCGCCAACCACAAACAGGGGCAGAAAACCAATATCCGCCCGATTCTGTTTCTCTATCTGCTGGGCACCTTTGCGGCAGCGCTGACCGCCGTTATCATCAGCTTTATCTTCCCTTCAACGCTGGCTCTGGCCGTGGGCAATACCGATATCAATCCGCCAGGCGGCATCGTTGAAGTGCTGAAAAACCTGCTGATGAGCGTAGTCGCCAACCCGTTCAACGCCCTGATCAACGCCAACTACATTGGCATTCTGGCCTGGGCGGTCGGTCTGGGGTTGGCATTACGCCATGCTTCTGAGACGACCAAATCCCTAATCAACGACATGTCACATGCCATCACCCTGGTCGTACGTGCGGTGATCCGCTGTGCACCGCTGGGGATCTTTGGCCTGGTGGCCTCCACGCTGGCCGAAACCGGCTTTAGTGCGCTATGGGGCTACGCTCAACTGCTGGTGGTGTTGATCGGCTGTATGCTGCTGGTGGCACTGGTGCTTAACCCGCTGATCGTCTACTGGAAAATCCGCCGTAACCCGTATCCACTGGTATTCACCTGCCTGCGCGAAAGTGGCGTCACTGCCTTCTTTACCCGCAGTTCCGCCGCCAATATCCCGGTAAACATGGAGCTCAGCAAGAAGCTGAACCTGAACGAAGATACCTACTCGGTTTCTATCCCGCTGGGTGCCACCATCAACATGGCCGGTGCAGCAATCACTATCACCGTGCTGACGCTGGCAGCGGTGCATACGTTGGGTGTCCCGGTGGATGTGCCAACCGCGCTGCTGCTGAGCGTGGTGGCAGCCATCTGTGCCTGTGGTGCTTCCGGCGTAGCCGGGGGGTCACTGCTGCTGATTCCGCTGGCGTGTAACATGTTCGGCATTCCGAACGACGTCGCAATGCAAGTGGTGGCCGTAGGCTTTATCATTGGTGTATTGCAGGACTCGGCGGAAACCGCGCTGAACTCCTCCACCGACGTACTGTTTACCGCCGCCGTCTGTCAGGCAGAAGATCAGCGGCTGGCAGATAAAGATCCGCTGAAAATGCGTTAAGTATTTACGATTGTCAGCCAGGGCGCTAATGCTACCAGTTCCCTCTCCCTTGGGGAGAGGGTTAGGGTGAGAGGACGAGCACCGCACGACTTGCCCTCACCCCGGCCCTCTCCCACAGGGAGAGGGGGCGACACCTTTAGCAAATGATGCATAATTATGTCGCTTTGCGCTTAACTGATCAGCATTACCCAACGGGCGCCTTTTTTTCTACCGCAAAAGGGTCGATACCCCGTAACTGCAAACGGCGGAAACGGATGATATTGAAACCGTTCATCAGCAGGAAACTGCCCTCAATCAGCGAACCGCCGATCGAACCCAACCAGATATTATGCGTCACCCAACAGGCGGTTGAGCACCACATCACGCAACGCGTTGTCAGGCCACGGGTGCGAAACAGTGCCCAGGTGCTCGCCGTAGTGCCCAAAATAGGCAGCAGCTCCACCCAGTGTTTGAAGTGAGATAAGCCGACGATCGGCGTCAGGATGATGAAGAACCACATCATCCAGAGGCTGCGGGTGCGCATAGAGATCAGGTTGCGGCAGGCACCTAACAGCGCACTGCTGCCAGCAGCACTGGCTCCCATCAGGAAGAAATGAATGCCGATAATCAGGCTGTAAACTGATAACTGTAATTTGAAGCGCTGATCGTTGCGATTAAAGAAGCTGGTGATACCCACCAAAAAGGCCAACACGCCAACGGCCTGAGCAAACCAATAAAACGTCATTAGGGGATCCTGGGGCGGAAATAACAAACGCTGGAATTGAAACACCGTTTTATGCTACTCCCGCCCGCCAGGCTTTACAACGTTACCCCGCTTTTAAAGATTGCCAGTTCGCGGAAGTCATTGGCTTCGTTACGTGCCGGTTTGCCATTGGCAATATCGACAATCAGCTCAATAAACTGCTCCAGCATTTCATCCATTGGCACACCGTGGATCAGTTGCCCGGCATCGAAATCGATCCAGTGCGGTTTTTTCGCCGCCAGCTCCGAGTTGGTCGCCAATTTAACCGTTGGCACAAACCCACCGTACGGCGTGCCTCGCCCGGTGCTGAACAGCACCATATGACAACCGGCACCGGCCAACGCGCTGGTAGCCACGGCGTCGTTACCCGGCGCACTCAGCAGGTTCAACCCTGGCCGACGCAGGCGCTCGCCGTATTTGAGCACGTCCACCACCTGGCTCTGCCCGGCTTTTTGCGTACAGCCGAGGGATTTTTCTTCCAGAGTGGTGATGCCACCCGCTTTGTTACCCGGCGACGGATTCTCGTAGATCGGCCGATCGTGGGCGATAAAATACTGCTTGAAGTCGTTAACCATGCTGACGGTTTTTTCGAACGTGCTTTCATCACGGCAGCGGCTCATCAGAATACGTTCGGCGCCAAACATTTCCGGCACCTCCGTCAGTACCGTCGTACCGCCATTGGCGATCACATAATCCGAGAAGCGCCCCAGCAACGGGTTAGCGGTGATGCCGGACAGGCCATCCGAGCCGCCGCATTCCAGGCCAAACTTCAGTTCGCTGAGCTTACCCGGCTGACGACGATCGTCGCGCATAGCCTGGTATAGCTGATGCAAATGCTCCAGCCCGGCCTCGACTTCATCATCCTGCTGCTGACAAACCATAAAATGCACGCGCTGCTCGTCAAACTCACCGAGCGTGGTGCGGAATGCGTCAACCTGGTTGTTCTCACATCCTAACCCGATCACCAGCACCGCACCCGCGTTAGGGTGACGCACCATATTTTGCAGCATGGTGCGGGTGTTTTCATGATCCTGACCAAGCTGCGAACAGCCGAACGGGTGGCTGAACAGATGAACGCCGTCGATCCCTTGCGCCTCATTAGTTTCTTTCAGAAAACGCTGCTGGATCTGGCGCGCAATGCCGTTAACACAGCCCACGGTGGGGATGATCCACAACTCATTACGGATCCCCACTTCACCCCGGTTGCGCCGGTAGATCTGCACTTCACGATCCGCCGCCTGCGCCGGTAAGGCCTGAAATTCCGGTTGATATTGGTAACTGTCGAGATCGCTCAGGTTGGTTTTGGCATTTTGCGAATGAATGTGTTCGCCTGGCGCAATCACCACTAACGCATGGCCAATAGGCAAGCCGTATTTGACGATCATCTCCCCAACGGCAATCGGCTCAAGCGCAAATTTGTGCCCACGCGCCACGTCTTGCGCCAGCGTAATCGTCTGTTCGCCTAGCGCTTGCGTCTCTCCGGCGGCCAAATCACGCAGTGCTACCGCCACATTGTCTTTCGAGTGAATTTTTATGATGCTTTGCATAAACCTACCTACGCCAATTCGATAGCGAAATACTGTTTAGCATTGTCGAAACAGATGTTTTTCACCATTTCGCCGAGCAATACGATATCCGCCGGAGCTTCGCCGTCTTCCACCCAACGGCCAATCATCTGGCACAGGATGCGGCGGAAGTATTCATGGCGCGTGTAAGACAGGAAGCTGCGGCTGTCGGTCAGCATGCCGACAAAGCGGCTGAGCAGCCCAAGCTGGGCCAACTGCGTCATCTGGCGCTGCATGCCGTCTTTCTGATCGTTGAACCACCAGCCAGAACCGAACTGCATCTTGCCCGGCGTACCTTCCCCTTGGAAGTTACCGACCATGGTGCCCAGCACTTCGTTATCACGTGGATTGAGGCAGTAAAGGATGGTTTTTGGCAGGCTGCCTTGCTTCGCCTGCGCATCCAGCAAACGTGACAAAGGCTCGGCCAAAGGCTGATCGTTAATCGAGTCAAAGCCGATATCTGGGCCAATGGTTTCAAACATCCGGCTGTTGTTATTACGCAGCGCACCGATGTGATATTGCTGCACCCATTCGCGGCGCTGGTATTCGCTAGCCAGGAACAGCAGCACGGCGGTCTTGAACTGCGCGCTCTGCTGCGGAGTTGGCATCTTGCCGCTCAGCCGCTGTGCCAGAATGGTGTCCAGCGTGGCTTCATCGGCTTCACCGTAAACCACCTCATCCAACGCGTGATCGGACACCTTGCAGCCGTGCGCCGCAAAGTGATCCATGCGCTTTTTCAGCGCGTCCCGCAGATCGCTGAAACGCGCGATCGCCGTATCCGCCGCGGCTTCCAGCTGTTGCAGGTAGTCGTTGAATCCTGGTGCTTCAATGTTGAAGGCTTTATCCGGCCGCCAGCTTGGCAATACCTTGATGTCGAAACTGCCGTCGGCAGCAATCGCCTTATGATGGCGCAGATCGTCGATCGGATCGTCGGTCGTCCCGACCATCTTCACTTTCATCTGCTTCATGATGCCGCGCGCGCTGAACGAGTCTTGCGCCAGCAGTTGGTTACCGCGCTGCCAGATTTCATCTGCCGTCGTCGGTGACAGCAGTTTACCGGTGATACCAAACGGACGGCGCAGTTCAAGGTGCGTCCAGTGATACAGTGGGTTACCAATGGTATGCGGCACCGTCGCGGCCCAAGCATCAAACTTTTCACGATCGGAGGCATCGCCGGTACACAGACGTTCGGCGACGCCATTGGTGCGCATCGCCCGCCATTTGTAGTGATCGCACTTCAGCCAAATGTCATACATGTTTTGGAAACGGGTGTTTTCGGCAATCTGCTGCGGCGGCAGATGGCAGTGATAGTCGAAAATTGGCTGATCCGCGGCGTAATCATGATAAAGGCGGCGGGCAAATTCACTGTCCAACAAAAAATCATCGCTCAAAAACGTGGCCATATC
Organism: Serratia sp. MMO-28; assembly: GCF_037199905.1. NCBI lineage: Bacteria > Pseudomonadati > Pseudomonadota > Gammaproteobacteria > Enterobacterales > Yersiniaceae > Serratia > Serratia sp. MMO-28. The sequence goes on along the minus strand of NZ_JBBCVB010000009.1, from coordinate 55,053 downwards.
GGGTTCCTCACCTTGTGTCCTGGCTAGCCTTGCAGTTAATTTTGGGAAGTTATCACACCAATTTAATTCAACGTCCAGCACTATTTCACCCAGTTCTCAGTCAATACGCGGTTTAAAGCGGCTGAAAAACTATTTTAAGGGTAAAACCACAGCAAAAGGACGTAACAATTTGCAACTTATTATTGCCTAATTGATGCACAGCTTTTGTGATGTCACTCAACTTTTAAATCTGTATGACAAGTTATCGTCTCGCCACCTTGCACCCTTTTTCGACAACTCACTATGGCAATGTGCAAGGGGGAGGCCGGTAAGAGGAATACTGGCAAATATAAAAGAAAGGGAATCACGACATGAAGCGCCACGGGTTTGTCGGTGGCAGAAATTTCAAGATTGGGAGAAGTTTTGGATGCGTAAAATCAAAGGGTTACGCTGGTATATGATCGGTTTGGTCACCATTGGTACCGTGCTCGGTTATCTGACCCGCAACGCAATGGCTGTCGCGGCTCCAACCCTGGAAGGCACGTTGCATATCACCACGCAGCAATATTCCTATATTGTTGCTGCCTATTCCGCCTGTTATACCGTCATGCAACCCGTTGCAGGCTACATACTGGACGTGCTGGGTACCAAGATCGGTTATGCCATGTTTGCCATTCTGTGGGCCCTGTTTTGTATGGGCACCGCGCTGGCCAATAGCTGGGGCGGCCTGGCCATGGCCCGCGGGGCGGTCGGGATGGCCGAAGCCGCCATGATCCCCGCCGGGCTGAAGGCCACCAGTGAGTGGTTTCCTGCCAAAGAGCGTTCGATCGCCGTGGGGTATTTCAACGTGGGTTCCTCTATCGGCGGCATGTTGGCCCCGCCTTTGGTGGTGTGGGCCATCGTGGCCCACAGTTGGGAACTGGCGTTTATCATCGTCGGGATACTGAGCCTGATCTGGGCCATCTGCTGGCTGATTTTCTATAAACACCCGAAAGACCAGAAAAAACTCAGCAGTGAAGAACGTACCTACATCCTCGAAGGGCAAGAGGCACAGCACCAGACCAGTAATGCCAAAAAGATGTCTGCCTGGCAGATCGTGCGTAACCGGCAGTTCTGGGGCATCGCACTGCCACGTTTTCTGGCTGAACCGGCTTGGGGGACATTCAACGCCTGGATCCCATTGTTCATGTTTAAAGCTTATGGCTTTAACCTGAAAGAAATCGCTATGTTTGCCTGGATGCCGATGCTGTTTGCCGATCTCGGCTGCATCGTGGGGGGCTATCTGCCGCCATTCTTCCAGAAACATTTTAAAGTGAACCTGATCGTGTCGCGTAAACTGGTTGTCACCATGGGGGCACTGCTGATGATTGGCCCAGGGATGATCGGCTTATTCACCAGCCCTTATGCCGCCATTGCCTTACTGTGCGTCGGTGGTTTTGCCCACCAGTCCCTGTCTGGCGCACTGATTACCCTGTCCTCCGACGTGTTTGGCCGCAACGAAGTCGCCACGGCCAACGGCCTGACCGGTATGGCCGCCTGGACAGCCAGCACCCTGTTTGCCCTGGTGGTGGGTGCACTGGCTGATACGCTGGGTTTCAGCCCGCTGTTCGCAGCTCTGTCGGTATTCGACATTCTGGGGGCGATTGTGATCTGGACCGTGCTGCAAAATCGCCCGGCGGCAGAACCCCCATCAGAACCTCTGCAAACGGCAAACACCAGTAGTTAACCCTATGCCGCCCGGCCCCTGTGCCGGGCTTTCCACCTTTGCGCTACTGGCAGCCGTAGCGGATAAGTGGTATAACAACTGCCATGGCATCAAGCCTTCCTACCACAGAGTATTCACTATGGAATTCACTGAAACCAGACGCCTTTATCAGCAGTTGGCCGCCAAACTCAAACATCGCATTGAGAGCGGCGTCTATCCGGTGGGTGATAAGCTGCCGGCTGAGCGCTATATCGCTGAAGAAATGAACGTGAGCCGCACCGTAGTACGCGAAGCGATCATCATGCTGGAAGTTGAAGGCTATGTTGAAGTGCGCAAAGGCTCAGGGATCCACGTGATCTCCAACCAGCAGAAAAACCTGGTGATACCAGGAGATAGCCTTGAATTTGCCACCGCCGGGCCTTTTGAGCTGCTGCAGGCACGCCAGTTAATCGAAAGCAACATCGCCGAATTCGCCGCTACCCAGGTGACCAAACAGGATATCGTTAACCTGATGGAGATCCAGGAACAGGCGCGCAAGGAAGATCGTTTCCGTGACTCCGAATGGGATCTCAAATTCCACGTTCAGGTGGCACTGGCGACCCAAAACACCGCTTTGGCTACGATTGTCGAGAAAATGTGGGCGCAGAGAGTGAACAACCCATATTGGATCAAACTGCACGAACACATTGACGATCGTTCGATCGCCAGTTGGTGTGACGATCACGATGAGATCCTCAAGGCATTGATCCGCAAAGATCCTCATGCCGCCAAACTGGCGATGTGGCAGCATCTGGAAAACACCAAGCAAATGCTGTTCAATGCCACCACCGACGATTTCGAATACAACGCTGACCGTTATCTGTTTGCCGAAAACCCAGTGGTGCATCTGGAAAGCGTCGCCATGGGTAATAAATAGCGTTTTGCCGCCAAAAAGGTCGGCTTGTGTCAGGTAATGTAAAAACGGCTGAATCGATGCCAGCGAGGGCGCCCATCTGAGAATGTTTCGCCCGGGTCAGTGCAGATTTCCCTGTTGCCAACCATGCTATTTTGGTAAAGTTAGAGCACTTTTTTACCTACTGGCTTGGGGGCGGAACGCGAATACATGCGCTGGTTGTTTGCCATGCTTATTGTTCTTTTTTGCTGGGCCAGTTCGGTCTCCGGCCAAAAGCTATGTGCAACCCAAACTACAGCCACGGTATTAAACTCTCTGGCATCGCCTGATCTGCCGATGCTCTTGCCTGACGATCAGGCTTACCGCCCATTTGCGGAGCTTCGTCGTAAAGCCCCCGGCAAATTGCTGTTGTTACTGCCGCGGTTACAGCCCTTTCCCAGCTCGTTACTTTCTCCCGCACAACAGGTTCCGGCCTATACTTTAGCGACAGACCCGGGCAGCAGTACCAAGCCTCAGCGGCAGGCAGATTCCCCGGCCCCCAACCGGCTTGCGCAAATCAACTGGGCCCTGCACTCCTCCCAGCAACAAAGCAGGATCGGTGGCTGGAAAGACAGCAATATTCTTTACCGTGGTTCATTGACTTATCACTCATGACCCGGTGTCGCACCCATTAGAACTACGAATAAAGCAACACCGTTTCATCACTATCAGCAGTTTGGGCCTTAGGCGAGTTTTTCGCTCACCACGCCCAGCGCTGAATAAAGCAAACAATGACGTTTTAGGAACACCGGATGGATATCATTAAGCAATTGTTAGATGCCTTATGGCAGCAAGACTTCGAAACACTGGCGAACCCTTCGCTGATCTGGACGCTCTATATCCTGTTGTTTATGATTTTATTTCTGGAGAACGGCCTGCTGCCCGCCGCATTTCTGCCAGGTGACAGCCTGCTGATCCTGGTTGGCGTACTGGTCGCCAAAGACGCCATGAGCTTCCCGGTGACCATTCTGATCCTGACCACCGCCGCCAGCCTGGGTTGCTGGCTCAGTTATATTCAGGGCCGATGGTTGGGGAATACGCGAACGGTGCAGAGTTGGCTTTCACACCTGCCTGCTCACTATCATCAGCGAGCGCACCAGTTGTTCCACCGCCACGGGCTGTCGGCCCTGCTGGTTGGGCGTTTCCTGGCTTTCGTGCGTACCCTGCTGCCAACCATCGCAGGCCTGTCTGGCCTGAGCAATGCACGCTTCCAGTTTTTCAACTGGATCAGCGGCCTGCTGTGGGTTTTGATCCTGGTCTCCGTCGGCTTCGCCTTGGGCAAAACCCCGATGTTCCGCAAGTATGAAGATCAGTTGATGTTCGGCCTGATGATGCTGCCGCTGGTATTGCTGGTCATCGGCTTGGTTGGCTCGCTGGTCGTGCTGTGGCGGAAGAAACGCTCAGGCAATCACGATCAGGGGAAAGGTGTGTGATCACCCAACGCCCACGCTGGCAATACGCACTGGTTATCACACTGGCACTGCTGGCCTTGGCTGCAGTGCTCGTGCCTCATATGGTACGTACCGAAAGTGAACTGCGTATTCATGCCCCACGTCAGGGTCTGTCGCTGCCAGATGGTTTTTATGTCTACCAGCGTCTGGATGAGTGTGGCATTCGCATCAAAAGCATTACCCCTGAAGGCGATGGCCTGGTGATTCGCCTGGACTCCCCCGAGCAGCAACTCTTGGCACGTGAAGCCTTGCAGCCCCTTCTGCCCCCAGGCTATACCATCGCCCTGAGCGAATCCCAGGCACCGAGCCAGTGGGTTCGCGAGTTTGCCCGCGCCCCATTCAATCTGGGATAATTTCTTTTGCTCACCCGCATTTTTATCGGGCTGGCTCTCAATCATTCGTCAGAGTTATCGGTTATTGATGACTATACCCCGCATACTTCAAGTTGCTTGGGTGTTGGCTGCCCTCACTCACCCCAGTCACTTACCTGAGTAAGCTCCTGGGGATTCTTTATGTTGCCGCCTACAAGCAACTCGAATTATTTTGGATATAAGCTGAATGTCAGCCAGACCGCACGACAATCAATAAGGAAGTGAATATCATGAAATTACGCCACACGCTTTTACTGGCCGTTCCACTGCTGGCCTATTCTGTCTTCTCTTCAGCCACCAGCGCGAGCGGTTGTGCTCAAAAAGCACAGGCGATTCAAACACAAATCGATAAAGCCAAGCAGTATGGCAACCGCCAACGTGTGGAAGGCCTGGAAAAGGCGCTGGGCGAGGTGCAAAATCACTGTACCGAAGCAGGGTTAGAAGCCGAGCGCCAACAGAAAATCGCGGAGAAGCAAAACAAAGTTGCCGAACGCGAACAGGAACTGCAGGAGGCGCGGCAAGCAGGTAAAGCGGACAAAGTTGCCGCTAAACAGCGCAAGCTTGCCGAAGCACAGGCAGAGCTGAAAGCAGCTCAGGCGAAGTAATTTTTTATACTAGCGGATTTATCGATGAGAGCCACGCCAGGCGGGATTTTAGTAGCCGATTGCGTAGTTGCTCAGTGAGATCAACCAAACATAAGCCCTTTGCTCCGCCGAATAAATCCGCTATGGTGAAAGTCTATCGACGTTAAGGAGTTATCGAAATGGCACAAGATTCAAATGCAGAAAACTTACGCGCTGAACTGAAGTCTCTGGCCGATACGTTGGAAGAAGTGCTGAACTCTTCCACCGATAAATCTAAGGCTGAACTGGAAAAACTACGCGCCAAAGCAGAAGACCGGTTGAAAGATACCCGGGCACGCCTGAGCGATGCAGGCGATAAGCTGGCCCATCAAACCAAGCAGATAGCCTGCCAGGCGGACGATTATGTGCGTGAAAACCCGTGGACCGGTATCGGCATTGGCGCTGCGGTCGGCATCGTGTTAGGCGTTCTGCTTGCGCGCCGCTGATGATGAGCGACAAACCGCAAACTCGCGCTCAGGGCCCCGCTAAAGGGGTCCTGGATATTGGTCAACGCATCCTCACCATTTTGGTCAATATGGTGGAAACACGGGTGCGATTGGCCGTTATCGAGCTGGAAGAGGAGAAAGCCAACCTCGTCCAACTGCTGTTAATGGCTGGAATCACTCTGCTGTTCACCGCTTTCGGCCTGATGAGCCTGCTGCTGCTGATTTTCTGGGCGATCGAGCCTGCCAATCGGCTGTTCGCACTAGGCACCACTACCGCCGTATTACTGTTGCTGGCTATTGTGGGAGCCGTCTGGACTCTGGCCAAGGCACGCCGTTCGACGTTGCTGAGCGCCACACGCAGGCAACTGGAGCTCGATCGCACCACACTGGAGGGAAACGATGAATCACCGCCAGTACCGTGAGTGGAAGAAAGAGCAGTTAATTCGGCAAATCCAGCAGCAACGCCTGGATCTGGTCGAAAATAAAACGCTGTGGCTGGCAAAGACCGAATGCCTCGACCAAGGTTGGCAGACGCTATTTAGCCTGCGCAAATACGTGGCGATCGGTTCCAGCGTTGTTGCCTTGTACGGCATCCGTCACCCCGGCAAATTGATTCGCTGGTCGCGCCGTGCCTTTGGTGTTTGGAGCACTATTCGTTTGATCCGCAAAACATTTCCTGCAAAGTAACTCCTTCAACGCTCGTTCAATAATCCCGTGGTAAAACCATACTGTCTGCACCATCTTTCCGTTTTTATCGCCAACGGTGTGACAACATTCTGATTATCTGGGCGTTATTAGCAGACTAAGCATTCAGTTTTTTTGAAAAAATAAAACAGATTTACTTGCTAACAACCGTAACCATTCTCGTCTACCATTTATTTCATCAACGGGTCACGAGCACATCAAGCCTCTGGCCGCACAGATGCCAAGATTGGCAAACAAAATCACTTTCGGAGTTAATGATGAAAAAATTAGAAGATACAGGTTTGCTGGTAGCGCGTATTCTGATGCCAATCCTGTTTATCGTGGCAGGTTACGGCAAAATGGGTGATGCCTATGCGGGCACTCAACAATACATGCAGGCAATGGGTGTACCTGGTTTTCTACTGCCATTGACTATTCTGCTGGAACTGGGCGGCGGTCTGGCGATTCTGTTCGGTTTCCTGACCCGCACCGTGGCACTGTTCACTGCCGGTTTCACCATTCTGACCGCACTGTTGTTCCACACTAACTTTGCCGAAGGTGTAAACCAACTGATGTTTATGAAAAACCTGAGCATTGCCGGTGGTTACATCGTTCTGGCGATTGCAGGCCCTGGTGGTTTCAGCATCGACCGCCTTCTGAACAAAAAATGGTAAGTTGACCATCTCAGCCAAAGGCCTGGAGTTCCGGGCCTTTGGGCTTTTCTCACTGCGCGATGAAGGAGATCATCATGGGGCAACTCGTTGATGGCGTTTGGCAAGACACCTGGTATGACACCGCCTCTACCGGGGGCCGTTTCAAGCGTTCAGCCGCTCAGTTCCGCAACTGGGTTACGATAGACGGCCAGCCCGGCGTTGGTGGCAACGGCGGGTTCAAGGCAGAAACCGATCGTTACCACCTTTATGTTTCCCTCGCCTGCCCCTGGGCACACCGCACCCTGCTGATGCGTAAGCTGAAAGGGCTGGAGCAGATCGTTCCGCTTTCCGTTGTCCACCCGCTGATGCTGGAAAACGGTTGGACCTTTGGCGAAGATTTCCCTGCAGCCACCGGCGACGCACTGCATCACGCCGATTTTCTCTACCAGCTCTACCTGCGTGCCGACCCGCACTACAGCGGGCGCGTGACCGTCCCGGTGCTGTGGGACAAACAGCAGAACACCATCGTCAGCAACGAGTCGGCCGACATCATGCGCATGTTCAACAGCGCGTTTGATGCCATTGGTGCGCGTGCAGGTGACTATTATCCTGCTGAGCTACGCGCCAACATCGACGAACTGAACGGCTGGATTTATGACGGTGTGAATAACGGAGTGTATCGAGCCGGTTTTGCCACCCGCCAGGAAGCGTATGACGAAGCCGTACAGGGGGTGTTTGCCACATTGGAACGGCTGGAGCAGATTCTGGATCAACACCGCTATCTGACAGGCGATCGCCTGACCGAAGCCGATTTGCGCCTGTGGACCACGCTGGTTCGCTTTGATCCGGTGTATGTCACCCATTTCAAATGCGATCAACGCCGCATCAGCGATTACCCTAATCTGTATGGTTTCCTGCGCGATATCTATCAGATGCCGGGCATGGCGGAGACGGTCAATATGGCGCATATCCGCCATCACTATTACCGCAGCCATGCCACCATCAACCCGCATGGCATTATTTCTCTTGGGCCGACGCAGGACCTTAATGCGCCACACGGGCGCGATCGGCACTTTGGTTAACGTTTTACCCCGTCCACCAGACGGGGTTACTGATTTTCCTGCCGGGCAAACAGGCGTGGGATCTCACGCAGGAACCAGGATTTGGCCTCCCCCATGCTGTCACGCCGCCAGGCCATGATAATATCGACTTCCCGGCTATACTCCGGCCCTACCACGCGCAAGCGCCCCGCTTCGATGTCTTTTTCCACCATGCTGTACGGCAGGGTAGCCACCCCCAGCCCGGCCAGCAGAGCACGGCGTTTATCTTCAATGGTGCTGACCGTCAGGCGCTGCTGCTTATCCAGCAGTTGCACGGTCAGCACCGGTCGCTCACGCGCGGTATCAGCCACCGCAATGCCGCGATACTTCACCCGCGTGGTTTCTGACAACGGCTCCGGCTCCAGGTGGATCGGATGATCCGGTGCCGCCACATAGACGCTCATCACTTTGTAAAGCTTACGGGTATTGATTTCCGATGAGGCACGAAAGTGCATATCCGGCGCGATCACGATATCGGCACGCCCCTGCTCCAAACGCTCCCAGGCACCGGCCAGCACTTCGGTAAAGATCGAAACCTGGGTGTTCGCCTTCAGCGCCAGTTTATCGATCAGCGGGAACAGTTTAGCCGCCGGTGACAGGGCCTCGCTCACGATGGTCAGATGAGTTTCCCAGCCGCGCGCCAGTGCCTCTGCATCGGTGGTCAGCTTATCAGCGGCCTCAAGCAACACGCGCCCGCGCTCCAGCAGCATCCGCCCGACGTTGGTAAACTTGGTGCGATGCCCTGAACGATCGAACAGCACCACGTCCAGCTCTTCTTCCAACTTTTGCATGGTATAGCTGAGCGCCGAAGGCACACGCCCCAGTTCATCAGCAGCGGCGGCGAAGCTGCCACGGCGGTCAATCGCATCCATTACCCTCAGCGCTTCCAGCGTTAATGCACGATCTCTGGCCATCGAGTCTCTCTTTCAGGAAATTTGAATATACTGACCAGATTAACTGGCTAACAATCCTGCGTCCAGATGCTTACCATTCGAGTTATGAATATTTAAAGAGCCGATTGCCATGATTACATGCAGAACAGCACAACAATGCGGGCAAGCTGACTTTGGTTGGCTACAGGCTCGTTATACCTTTTCCTTTGGGCATTACTTTGATCCAAAACTGATGGGCTACGCCTCGTTACGGGTGCTGAATCAGGAAGTGCTGGCACCGGGTGCGTCATTCCAACCACGCACCTACCCTAACGTCGATATTCTGAATCTGATCCTGCAAGGGGAAGCCGAATACCGCGACAGCGACGGTAATACCGTGCGAGTGGGAACGGGGGAAGCGCTGCTGCTGGCCACGCAAGCCGGGCTCAGCTACAGCGAGCAGAACATCAGCAGCAGCACAGCGCTCACCCGCATGCAACTGTGGCTGGATGCCTGCCCGGAGCGCAGTAACGATCGGGTGCAGCACCTGAGCCTGTCTGCACAGCCACATCAGCTACTGGCATCGCCTGATGGCGCACAAGGCAGCCTGCAACTGCGGCAACAGGTGTGGATCCATCACCTGAATTTACCCGCTGGCGAACAGCTGACGCTGGCACTGAACGGGCCACGAGCTTATCTGCAATCGATCCACGGTACGCTTTCAGCCAACGGCGAACACCACGACGGCCAAAAGCTGACCTGCGGAGACGGCGCGTTTATCCGCGAGGAAAATCGCCTTACCCTCCGGGCTGAGACACCGCTGCGCGCACTGCTGATTGATTTGCCTGTTTAAAAGAAAAACCCCGCGCAGCTCAGGCTATGCAGGGTTTTCTATGTGATAGAGGGAGTTGACCGGTAAGGCAACTAGCCAAATCCAAAGGCTGATTCCCGCTGCATTCACATGTGGTTAATGGTTCATGTGTATCTCAGTTTGTATCCCATGATACTGATTCCAATGGGTTTATCAATACCGTGATCTACCCCATAGAAAACCATCGTAGTAATAGCGCAAAATGGAACAACTAGCGCAAATTTTCGGCAGAATTCGCTTGATATCTCGATGTGGAAGTGTTCACAATCTTTGAATCTCATGCTTGACGGTTGGTCAGATCATGGAATTGCTTATTCTTTTAGTAGCGGGAATAGCCCTGTTCCCACATGCGAAACAACTTTGTAAAGATTTGTATTATTCGAGGTTTAAGATGACTTATCACTATGTTGAGTATGTGTATTTGGGGGATAAATGTACCACTCGCGAATACGGCCCCTTGGACGATGTTGCAGGGAGCGGTCTATTGCGTGAGATTGTAGAGCGTGGCGGCGTTGTGACAGGGCATTGGCTAGGCTCTTATGAGTCTGTCGAAAATGCCATAGATATCCGATATCATGACGAGCAGCAGGAAATTAAGACGCTGAAAGCTAAAGCAATGTACCCACAACCGAAGCGCTATAAGCTTTAGCTAATAATTTTAGATGATGTTAAAACAAGTATATAGAAGTATCAACTCGATAGCGTTGCTAAGCAAAGCTCCCTCCCTCCCTTTGAAAGCAAGTAATTTGCATCAAATATCAGGTTAGGCACGTAGCGGTATCATCTCGATAGAGTAGACACAATTGATACGTGCCATAACCATTCAATTCAGTATCAATTACCATCTTGTTATAACTCAAATGACACTGTATCTTTGATGTCACTTTAACGATACTTGAGGTGGTTATGGCTTCTTTTGGATACATACGTGTTAGTAGCAAAGATCAAAACACTCAGCGTCAAGTTGAAGCACTGGCTAATGTTGGCATCTCAGAACCAAACCTATTTATAGATAAACTCAGCGGTAAGAACACAGAGCGTCCAGAACTTCAAAAACTACTGAGCAAGGTTCGCTCAGGTGATGAGGTTGTTGTTAAGTCAGTAGACCGCTTAGCGCGTAACACGAAAGATTTATTGGCATTGCTAGAAGAAATGACCACCAGTGGAGTTACGGTAAAGTTCATTGATAACTCAATGTCGTTTGATAACACCCCCACCAGCACGTTTATGATTACCATGCTTGGGGCTGTTGGCGACTTGGAGCGTAATTTCATCCGTCAGCGCCAACAAGAGGGGATTGCAATAGCTAAAGCAAAAGGTGATGTGTTTAAAGGTAGAGTGAAAGATGAAGCTCTACGGACCAAATTAAAAGGCTATCTTGCCAGTAGTAACTTATCTGCTGATGAAATAGCGAAACTCTGTGGCTGTGGACGTGCTACCGTATTTCGCATCAAGAAAGAAATGAGAGTAAGTTAAACACCATATTAGTAATTCACTGACCATTAGAGTAGAGGTGTTTTTCACAATAGTGTTTAAATCGCAATACAAGCCATTTTGAGAGCATTTAATTCAACCCTGTGGGTATGTATTGGTGCATGCAATTAAATGCCGTACAGCCCGTCACAGGGGGTTATATGAGGCTTTTAAAACTCAAGCTGTGCCTTAACATTTAAATTCTGTAGTATAGAGAGGAGAGTGACGATTGTTAAACAATTAAACCATCTAAGCAGCCAGAAGTATAGCTGATTTCCTTTTCATCTTTCCATGAAGCCTTGAACCGTCATAACGTTTAGTATTATCGCCTAGAGAATACTTACCCCTGTCCTTAGCAAGATACGAAACTCTGTAGACGAAATCACGTAATTCCTTATCATTATCAGCGCGACTGATCATATGACCAGACTCACTAGGTAAGTGTGATAAGCCTTTCCCTTCTGTTAATTCTGACCATAGTTCACTTATCACTCTAAACATTCCAGTATTTCTGTGACCAGTTTTCCATACCTGATTCCCAGGCACAGCAATCCAAGCATGATAATGGGCTTGCTTGGCTTTCTCAATTTCCCAGACCCAACCATATGCAAATTTCTTGATGGGCTGACCATCCCAATTCTTAGCCCTGAACTTATCCCTAATTTTAGAGAAAAGCTGACTTATTAATACATTAGATTGTTCTATAGGCATTCCTTGTGGAACATGCAGATCAAACCTAAAAGCGAAGACGCGGCTATAATATTCTCTCATGGCACATATTTCATCTATAAACTTTACAAGTATCTCAGAGCTTAAAGGAGAGTACCTCTTACTCTCTTTATAATTAACTCGATAGCTAATTCCATTATGAGTAAAAGTGGCGTTCTCAATCAAAACAAAACGGCCTTTCTTCTTGTTAATTAATGATGATGTAGTCATTTACTTCTCCTTGCAATAAAATAAAACCCAAGCCAAACTTCAGCCAGAGAGACAAGTTGCCATATAGTCTTAGATTAGACAAAGATGATTTAGACTGGATAGATACAGATTGAAGACCAGTAGACTTTAATTAGATTTAGACAGATACAGATAGATATTATTTTATATCCCGTAAGCAATAGTGCTTGTTGGAGATAGATCCAGATATAGATCATTCAAGCAGGTCAAGGCTCGCAAACCAACTGGGGATTCTATAAGACAGGGAGCATAAATCCGTAAATGTTACACACCCTACCTCTTCATTTTACCCGTCTAGTGCATGTTTAGCAAGCCACATAGGACTATTTAATATCCACTTCATTATCATGGGCTATCTAGAGACCAGATACCTCGAAGGACAACTTCAAGTCTCGCCCAATCGATCGTTAAAAACGATCAATATTTAATACTTGATAGATTTTGCAGATCAATTAAACTGTATTGTAACTGATGAAAATGTGCTAACTACATGTAAAAATGGAGAATATCGATATGAAAAAGATTATTGCCTTGGGGTTGTTGTTGGGGGTGATGAGTGTAAGCGTGCATGCGGAAGAAGCTTCTCAAGAGCTTAAAGAAGAGGCTCAAGCGGTGATACGGTCAGCGGGTTACAAGTGTGATACAGTAAATGGTGCGTATCCAGCCCATTTCAGCATGTCAGTCAAAGTGTTTTGTGATGATGTATATACATACATAATAAGAGACAAAGGAGGTCGATATATTGTAGAGATTGATGATTAATAGGGGGTTATACAGGGTAGGAATGAATCTTTGGATTTCATCCGCCCTCATTGCCGATAACACATGGAGATCTTAGTGTGGCTCTTAAAAACTGCCGTGAATGCAATGCACAAGTATCATCTCAAGCAAAAGTTTGCCCAAGTTGTGGCATCAAAAAGCCATATCAATCCAAAATTGCCCCCATAATAACCTTGGTTATAGTTGCGGTAATAGCATATATCTCCAGGTCCAGTGATAATAGTGACGCAGCTATTTCCAATGAAAATATTTCTTCACAAAGTTGGAGGGTCGCTAATGGTTATACTTTTCTTGCTCCCAAAGTTGATGCTCCTGCAAATGAAATGAAACCTTTCACTCTATCTCAGGTTTGTCGTGCAGGTATGGCAGTATTTTTAGGATTGGATGTAAAGATAATTAAGGCAACTGCATCTCCTGTCGAAAAGGCTATTTTACTTTCCTATAAAAGACCAAGTGATGGAAAGTTTTTCTCTAATAACTGCAAAATTTCTAAGAATAATATTATTTGGTCTGAAACAGATTACGTGTCAGACCGTTGGAATGGGGAGGGTGAGGTTGATTCACTGCTAACATTCTCCATAGCATCTAAAACATTTGTCAATACTGGAAATAAAGAAAAAGCACAACCAATACTAATTATCGAAGAGGAATACGCTAGTGGAGGTAGTAAAAAAGAAGAGTTCACACTGCCTAAATTAATGTTCTCACGTTAATTGATTCATATTCAAAGAAAAGAGGATGGGGTACAGTGATAATAATACGACTGAGAAAGTAGTGAGGAGAGAAGGGGCATAGAGTTGCCCCAAAAAACATGTAAAATATTTTATAACTTCCTATTATCACTTAAGCCAGTCAATACTATCAACCACCGGAAGCAAAGCAGAAACTCTCATTTTTCCTGTATAGGTCTGCGTTTCCCCTTGGTCAGAATGCTCATGGCCTATCGTCTGTTGGATAAGTGTGAGTCTATGTTTCGTCTGTGCTTCCGTTACAAAGGTATGGCGTAAACTATGCACAATACGTCTATGCTTATAATCATCAAGGTAATCAATACCCAGCATCTCACGTATCTCATGAAAAACTCGCGTTACCTTATTGCTATAAGTGATCTCAGGGAACAATTTATCATTGGGGTTCTTTCCTTTTTTATAATCCAAAAAACCCATATCAATCAAACGAAGAGCAATAGGAACTTGTCGAATCCCAGCTTCAGTTTTACTGTCCTCAATCATAATATAATACCTTTGGCTATCATCATCTAAGCGAACATCTGACACTTTCAGCTTAGCGATTTCAGAACGGCGTGCACCAGTGTACGACAGCAAAAGAAATACCCATTTTTTCCAACCATCCAATGTTAAAAAATGTTCTACCAGCTTGCGCATTTCAGTGTGGCTGTAATAACCATAACTACGACTTTTTGCCTCATATTTAATTTTGTTAGTCGGCGATGATTCAAGTACATCTACCTCACCAGTCAGATATGTGGAGAATAACCCTTGACACAGTTTCAGATAGTCTCTGACTGTCTTCGATGACACCAAGTCTTCTTCTTCGACCTCATCCAAATCTAAGCATTGTTGGACTGTCATTCTGTTATACGGTTTCATATTTTGACGGGGAAGTCTTTCCACAACTTCGAGTAAGTTCTTAATATCACGGCGCGTAATCTCAACAACAGGAGTATCCTTACCCAGAACTATTGCTATTACTTCAAAGTACTTTTCGTTGGTCTGTCTTATTTTATCGTTCCAGCTCGATTTATACTTGACGAAATCACCCCACGCCTCAGTTAAAGTTGGAATTTTGAACAATTGTGAAGGCATATCTTCATGCTGGACTGGCGGGGTTTCTGGCTTTAACGATGCAAGTATCTGTCGGTACTCTGGGTGGTTATTTTGTAGGAACGCCGTCTTTGCATCACATACTTGTTTCCACAACAGATCACACTCGGCGGCTATGCTGTCGATCTCAATTTCTCTCCCGGATATGTCGTACTTGCTGCTCAATTGATCAACTACTGAATCTTCTAAAATCGCAGGAGCATCATTGAGATACGTTGTTCCCAGCATTTTACTCATGTCGATTGCTTTGGATTTTTCTGCTGACAACGACATCCCTCCTCTAAGACTTGCTCTGACTTCTGCCGGAATATTTTTCGCTGCTTCGTAAAACACTGCTTGGGTTTCTAGCAAGTAATTATCAATATCTTTCTGCTCTAACTTTTTCATTTTTTTGATAATGTCTGAAAGTTGACCTGCACCCATCCTAGCGGATTTCACTAAAGATATGAATAACCCAAGGCGAACTGTAATGTAACGGGCTCTTGTCGCTGAATCACAACTCAAAGAAGTACGGAAGAATTTGTTTCTGGATAGCCTGAAGTGAAGGTAGTAATTCTTGCCACGTCGAATGACATTTGGAATGGCACAAGTGTTGGTGTATCCCATCTTGTATCTCACTATGACGTGAAACGCAGTAGGGACACACCAACCTATTGTTTTTAAAGAGGAGTGGAGTTGACCGGTAAGCCGGGTTCTGTCGTGGACAGTCATTCCTCTAGGCCAGCAATCGCTCACTGGCTCAAGCAGCCTACCCGGGTTCAGTACGGGCCGTACCATGCGAACCCCTATTTGGCCTTGCTCCGGGTGGAGTTTACCGTGCCACGGACTGTTGCCAGCCGCGCGGTGCGCTCTTACCGCACCCTTTCACCCTTACCTGATCCCGCTTGCACGGGCCATCGGCGGTTTGCTCTCTGTTGCACTAGTCGTAGGCTTGCGCCTCCCAGGCGTTACCTGGCACCCTGCCCTATGGAGCCCGGACTTTCCTCCCCTCCATCTGTCTCCCCCGAAGAGGACGGCAATGAAGCGGCGACTGTCTGGTCAACTCCGGCGCGGATAGTAGCGTCGTGCCCCCGGCAGGTCAACAGCTTTACTGCTCCTGATGCTCTAGCGCATGTTTATACAACGCATTTTTCTTCACGCCGTGGATTTCTGCCGCCAAAGCCGCCGCCTTTTTCAACGGCAGCTCTTTTTGCAGCAGCGCCAGCGTGCGTAGCGCCTCCAGCGGGAGATCGTCCTCCTGCACCTGGTAGCCTTCAACAATCAGCACCATCTCCCCGCGGCGGCGAACTTCATCTTCCTGCACCCAGGCCAGCAGTTCCCCTACCGGCGCACCGTGGATCGACTCCCAGGTTTTGGTCAACTCACGAGCCAGCACCACATAGCGTTGCGGCCCCCATACGGTGACCATGTCCTGCAGGCTGTCCAGTAAGCGGTGGGTTGATTCATAGAAAATCAGCGTGCGCGGTTCCTCTGCCAACGCCAGCAGAGTATCCTTACGGCCTTTGGTTTTCGCCGGCAGGAACCCTTCGTAGCAGAAGCGATCGGACGCCAGCCCTGCGGCGCACAGCGCCGTGGTGGCAGCACAGGCCCCCGGCAGCGGCACGACGCGGATCCCCGCTTCACGGCAGCGGCGCACCAGGTGATAACCGGGGTCGTTGATCAATGGCGTGCCAGCGTCGGAAACCAGTGCTATGCTCTGGCCTTCCTGCAGTTTCGCCAGCAATTGGTCCGCCTTCTGCTGTTCGTTATGGTCGTGCAGCGCAAACAACCGCGCGCTAATGGCAAAGTGTTGCAACAGCAACCCGGTATGACGCGTATCTTCCGCCGCAATCAGATCGACGCTTTTCAGTACTTCGAGTGCCCGATAAGTGATATCCCCTAGGTTACCGATGGGAGTAGGCACCACGTACAGCGTTGAGGCAGAAATGACTGATTGTTGCTGTTGATTCATTGTTTCATCCGGATTGCCGATTTAATATTGAGCATCTTGAAAAAAACATCACTGGATACAGTATGCTTTCCTCAACATTCATTCGTACCAAAGCAGGGCGTTTACTCCCTGTTGTACTGGCAGCCATGCTGTTAGCCGGTTGCCCGAGTCAGGCGCCACAAACTCCGCCGATAAATATACAAGATGAAGCGAGCGCCAACTCTGATTACTATCTGCAACAACTGCAGCAAAGCAGCGATGATAACAAGGCTGACTGGCAATTACTTGCTATTCGCGCATTAATCCGTGAGGGCCAATTGCCGCAGGCCGCTGCGCAACTGAACGCCCTGCCACAAGACATGAACAACTCGCAATTGGTAGAACGCCAGTTGCTGCTTGCAGAACTGCAGGTGGGCAACAAAAGTTACGATGCCGCACGCAATTCACTGAGCAGCATCGACAGCAACGCGCTTTCATCTAATCAGTTAGTGCGCCTGTATCAGGCTCAGATTGCGGCCAATCAGGGCCAGGCGTCGCTGCCGTTGATCCGTGCCTATATTGCTCAGGAACCGCTGCTGCCCGTCAATGCACGGCAGGATAACCTGGATCAGACCTGGAAGGCCCTGCTCGGCCTCAAGCCCGCTGATATGAACAGCCTGGTGATTAACGCCGACGAAAACGTACTGCAGGGCTGGCTGGATCTGTTGCGGGTTTACCAGGAAAACAAACAGGATCCCGAACTGCTGAAAGCCGGTATCAAAGACTGGCAGAACCGCTACCCACAAAACCCAGCGGCCAAAAATCTGCCAAACCAATTGAACCAGGTGCTGAGTTTCAGCCAGGCCTCCACCTCGCACATCGCGTTGCTGTTGCCGCTGAACGGCCAAGCTAAGGTGTTTGCTGATGCTATCCAGCAAGGTTTTGCCACCGCCCAAAGCGGCATTACGCTCACCGCACCGGTTCAGCCAACGCCGCCAACCAATAACCCGGATCAGAGTGCTGCCGCGGCACCAAATGCCAACGGCGCGGTGAGCCCTTCCGCACCGCCTGCGGATATTACTCCGGCCCAACCGGCAGCCCCATCCGCCGCGCCAGCGATGCCTGCGCAGCCCGCCAATGCTCAGGTGAAGGTCTATGATACGTCCGGTCAGCCGCTGTCCGCCTTGCTGGCTCAGGCTCAGCAGGAAGGGGCAACTCTGGTGGTCGGCCCGTTACTGAAAACCGATGTTGATCAGCTTGCCAGCACACCCACCACGCTGAACGTGCTGGCCCTCAATCAGCCGGAACAACCGCAGGATAGCCCGAACATCTGCTACTTCGCGCTTTCCCCAGAAGACGAAGCCCGCGATGCGGCACGCCATATCTGGGCACAGCAGAAACGCCTGCCGTTGTTGTTGATCCCGCGCGGCGCGTTCGGCGATCGTATTGCCAAAGCCTTTGCCGAAGAGTGGCAGAAGCAGGGAGGGCAAACCGTATTACAACAGAGCATCGGCTCTACCACAGAACTGCGTCAGATGGTTAACAGCGGCGGTATCCGCATGAGCGGCACGCCGGTCTCGGTCGCCGCGCCAGCGCCACAGTCGGTGACTATCGCCGGCCTGACCATTCCGGCCCCACCAAGCGATATACCGGCGTCCACCGGCGGTGGCGTTGATGCGGTGTATATCGTGGCCACGCAGGATCAACTGATGCTGATCAAGCCGATGATCGACATGACCACCAATTCGCGCAGCAAACCCGCCATGTTCGCCAGCTCACGCGGCTATCAGGCCGGTGCCGGCCCGGATTTCCGTCTGGAAATGGAAGGTTTGCAGTTCAGTGATATCCCGCTGTTGGCGGGGGTTAACCCAGCGCTGCAGCAGCAGGCCAGTGCCAAGTTCGGCAACGACTATTCTCTGGTACGCCTTTACGCCATGGGGATGGATGCCTGGACATTGGCCAACCACTTTGCTGAAATGCGTCAGCTGCCAGGGTTCCAGGTTTCTGGTGCCAGCGGTGTGCTGAGTGCCTCACCCCACTGTGTGATCTCCAGGACGCTGACTTGGTTGCAATACCGCCAGGGCTCGGTCGTTCCGGTCTCCTGAGTCGACGCGCCAAAGGGGCGGGCTACGAAATACAGGCCCGCCGCTATCTGGAGCGCGCAGGACTGACCTTTACCGCCGCCAATGTGACGGTGCGCGGTGGTGAGCTTGACCTTATCATGCGCGATGGTCAAACCTGGGTATTCGTCGAAGTGCGCTATCGGCGCAGCGCTGCCTTTGGTGACGCCGCCGCCAGCGTCACTTACCGCAAGCAACAGCGCTTGCTGCATGCCGCCGCGGTCTGGTTGGCAGGGCGCGGAGCCAGTTTTGACACATCATCTTGCCGTTTTGATGTTTTTGCGATCACCGGTAGCCAGTTAGAATGGATACCGAATGCCTTCAATGCGGATTAACTAGGGTTTATACCCTAAATAATTCGAGTCACGGACAAAAACGCAATGCGTTTTTGCCCTGTAGCTTGAAGTTTGACGGGTATACCGGTGTAAACCGGCCTTTGACTGAGTGGATTAAAAACAACGTGCTGGATAGAATCAAAGTCTGTTTTACCGAAAGCATCCAAACCCAGATTGCGGCGGCGGAAGCCCTGCCGGACGCTATCTCCTGTGCCGCGATGACCCTGGTCCAATCATTATTGAACGGCAACAAGATCCTGTGCTGCGGCAATGGAACTTCCGCCGCCAATGCGCAGCATTTTGCCGCCAGTATGATCAACCGTTTTGAAACCGAGCGCCCCAGCCTGCCCGCTATCGCGCTGAATGCCGATAACGTGGTATTAACCGCGATCGGTAACGATCGTCTGCATGACGAAGTGTATGCCAAACAGGTGCGGGCATTAGGCCATGCCGGAGATGTCTTGCTGGCAATTTCCACCCGCGGTAATAGCCGTGATATTGTGAAAGCGGTTGAAGCTGCGGTAACGCGAGATATGACCATTGTCGCCCTCACGGGTTACGATGGGGGGGAATTGGCGGGCTTACTTGGCCAACAGGACGTTGAGATCCGTATCCCTTCCCACCGCAGTGCGCGCATTCAGGAAATGCATATGTTTACCATAAATTGCCTATGCGACCTGATTGATAATACGTTGTTCCCCCACCAGGACGATTAAAGGAACCAAGATGAAGCTGAAAACAACATTGGCAGTGCTGTTCAGCGCCCTGCTGTTACAAGGCTGTGTCGGCGCTGTCGTGGTCGGCAGTGCTGCCGTTGCCACAAAGACCGCCACAGACCCGCGTTCCGTAGGAACGCAGGTCGATGACGGGACCTTGGAAGCCCGAGTTGAAAGTGCCCTGAGCAAGGATCAGCAACTGAAAAAAGAAGCCCGGGTTGTTGCCACCGCTTATCAGGGCAAGGTGCTGTTGACCGGCCAAGCACCCAGTACCGAGCTTGCCAGCCGAGCCAAGCAAATCGCACTCGGCGTAGAGGGTGCAGCAGAAGTGTATAACGAAATCCGCCAGGGCACGCCGATCAGCCTGGGAACCGCGTCTTCAGACACCTGGATCACCACCAAAGTCCGTTCGCAGCTTCTGACCAGCGACACGGTCAAATCCTCGAACGTGAAGGTAACAACCGAGAATGGTGAAGTGTTCTTACTGGGTTTGGTAACGCAAAAAGAAGGGCAGTCAGCAGCACAGATCGCCAGCCAGATCAGCGGTGTAAGGCACGTCACCACGGCATTTACTTACGTTAAATAAACTCGCGCTCCGGGGTAAGATCAGCGTATCTGCGCGCTCACCCCGCCCTCTCCCACGGGGAGAGGGCGTTATCTCTGGAATGGCGCTGAGTGATATAAGCAACGGGTTAAGAGGTGCATGCGTTCAGGCCTCATCGCCAATCACTCCAGCTCATTCTCTTTAAGAAACCCTTCCCCACCCAACTGCCGCATCTGACGCATAATCCATCGCTGGCGCTGAATCACATACCCTGATGGGGCTTTCACCTTAAACCGATGAGGATTTGGCAAAACCGCCGCCAACAAGGCTGCCTCTGATACCGTCAGCCGTTTGGCCGGTTTGTTGAAAAACCGCTGGGCCGCGGCTTCCACGCCGAAAATGCCATCACCGAATTCGACAATATTCAGATACACCGTCAAAATACGCCGCTTGGTCCACACCAGCTCAATACCCGCCGTCAGGCCAGCCTCGAGCCCTTTGCGCACCCAACTGCGTCCGTCCCATAAAAACAGGTTTTTCACCATCTGCTGGGACAGCGTAGAAGCACCGCGAATGCGTGTCGGACGGCGTTCATTATGGCTGAGCGCTTTCTCAATGGCCGCCATATCAAAACCCCAATGGTCGGGGAATTTCTGATCCTCTGCGGCCATCACTGCCAGCACCATATTCGGCGAAATGTCATCCATCGACACCCAATCCGAATGTGCCACATAGCTGAAGTCACCGCTTAACCAGGCGCTGATTTGCCGTTCCACCATCACAGCAGAAAAGGGCACTGGCAGAAAGGCAAACAGGATAATCCCCGCCAGCCACGCCCCCAGCACCGCCAGCAAAGCGCGTTTGAGCCAATACCACAGCCGGGAAAGCAGCGACCGACTCACCCATCTGATCATGCGGTGAGATCCAGAACCCGTGAAACCAGCTTATCAATTCCGCGGGCCGCTTCACCGATCGATTGAGCCAGCATGTAGGCTGGCGTCGTCACCACTTTGTTCTCAATATCGACCACAATATCATCCACAGGGCAAGTCACTGGCTCTCCCCCCATGGCATCAATCACCTCAGCGAGATCGGGATCGTTACCAATGGTCAGCCGGATTTGCTGGCCGAATATCTTTGGTAACAGCGCCGGAGCAATACACATAAATCCAATTGGTTTATGCGCCTTATGCATTTTTTGCGTAATCTCAGCTAAATCTGTATTAACGGAACATTCAACGCCTTCCTCAGCAAAACTGCTGAGATTCTTGGCTACCCCAAATCCACCGGGTACGATCAGGGCATCCAACTGGCTGACATCTGCCTGGGAAAGGGGCTGAATTTTCCCCCGTGCAATGCGTGCCGATTCCACTAAAACGTTACGTTTTTCAGGCAAAAAATCACCAGATAAGTGATTAATAACATGGAGTTGGTCTTCATCAGGCGCAAAGCACACCGCACGGGCACCGGCACGATCCAATGCCAGCAAGGTGAGGACAGCTTCATGGATCTCCGCACCGTCATAAACACCACAGCCACTCAGTACCACACCGACCTGTTTCATCGATATTCTCCCAATCAGGACGACCAATGGATGAGCATCCAAAACGAACAAACACTAACTACATCACACATTTTAATGAATCTTCTAACAAGAGCGCTTACATTTGCTATGTTGTTCGCTGTATGATGTATACGATTTTTCTGCAACCTGCTCTACCTGAACATTGAAAACCAATACGCAGGTTCACAATTTCCCTGGTGTTGGCGCAATATTCGCGCACCCCGGCCTAGGTCGGGGTCATTTTTTTTCAGCGTTCTCTACCCATGCCCGCAGCATGACCACGTCGTTACGCCACTCTTGCTTAAGCTCATCAACCCAATCCTGTACGTTGTCCCACCATGCCGGTAAGGTCGGTGTCTGAATCTGCTGTGCCAGTTGTTGCAGATGTTTAAGCCCCACGGAGCCCGCAGCCCCCTTAATCTTGTGGCCTTCTTCCGTGATCCCTTTCTGGTCCCGCGCGGTCATATTGGAATCCAGCAGCGCCAGGTAGCCCGGCATCACCTGCTCAAACATGTCCAGGCTCTGGTGAATCAACTGCGGCCCCACCAGGTCCATGTACTGCTCCAGCATGACGGTATCCAGTAACGATTCGTTAATCTGCATTGCCTTTTGCTCCATTTTTTTTGTGGTATGCGAGGGTTGTAGATCCCAGTAATGTTTGATCATCTGGGTCAAGGCCGGTACCGACAAGGGTTTGCTCAACACATCGTCCATACCCGCATCAAGATATTCTTTTTTGTCTTTCAGTACGTTGGCCGTCAACGCAATCAACGGCGGCAGCGCCTGGCCGCTGTAACGGCGGCGTAATTCACGGGCAATATCCAGCCCGGTCATGTCCGGCAACTGGATATCCAGCAGCACCAGATCGAACTCGTCTGGATCAAACATCGCCAGCGCATCATGGCCATTCATCGCCACCTCCACGCTGTTACCCAGTTTTTCCAACACCGAACGGGCAACAATCACGTTCAGCTCAATATCTTCCACCAGCAAAATGTGCAATGCCGGCAACGGCAACTCTTCTTCCTGCTCGGCCTCGTTCACCAGCTCTTGCACCGCCGGGGCCGAGATGGTCAACGTGAAGCAAGAACCGTGCCCCTGTACGCTTTGCACGGTAATATCCCCCCCCATGCTCTGCGCCAGCCGCTTGGAAACCGCCAGGCCAATCCCGGTTCCGGTAGCAGGCCGCCCGCCGTTCTGGTCTTTCACCTGGTAATACATGGCGAAGATCTTATCCTGTTCATCCTGGGGAATGCCCATGCCGGAATCTTCCACTTCGAAAATCATCCGTTCCTGGTCTTCACAGCGCACGCGCACCACAATACGGCCCTGGGGAGTGAACTTCACCGCATTGCCGATCAGATTCCACAGGATCTGACGCAGGCGCGTGCCGTCGGTGATGATTTTCTGCGGCAAGGGGAGCTGCGGTTCCATCACAAACTGCAGCCCTTTCGGCTGCGCCAGCAGGCCAGCGAGGTTTTCCAGGTCTGCCAGGAAACCGGTAAAATCCACCGGCTGATTGTCCAACTGCACTTTGCGCCGCTCGAGTTTATCCATCTCGATAATATCGTTGAAAATATTACCCAGGGTAATGGCGCTGACGTGGATGGTTTTCAGGTAGTTCAGTTGTTCATCATTCAGCTCGGTATCGAGCAGGATGCGGCTTAGGCCGACAATGCCATTAAGCGGCGTACGCAGCTCGTGGCTGATCGTTGAGATAAAGGTGGTCTTCTCCCTGCTGGCATTCTCCAGCGCGTCCTGGTAGCGCTTACGTTCGGTTATATCGCGCCCAAAGCCCATCAGCCCGTGACGCTTGCCCACGCGATCGTAAAACGGCACCTTGCGCAATTCGAAACAGGCTTTGCGCCCGTCTGGGTACACCAACCACTGCTCGTAGGTGAGGGAAACATTGTGGCGGAACACTTTTTCATCGGTTTCGATGACTTTCTCTGCGACATCCTGGCTGTAAACATCAAACGGCGTCAGGCCAATCAACTGCTTTTCGCTCTTGCCGGTCAACAGTTCCATCGCCCGGTTACAGCCGGAGAACTCTTTATCTTCGTTGCGGTAATACACCAAATCCGGTGAAGCATCGAGGAATGAACGCAACAGCACCGACTGCTGGCAGAGTTCTATCTGCGCCTGCTCGCGCTGTTCCATTTCTTCGGTCAACTTGTCCATCACCTGCTGGCGGCCTTCTTCCGCCTTGATGCGTTCGGCAATTTCTTGGTTAAGCTGGGTGATGTTCTCTTTCATCTGCTGGTTCAGGGCGAGATCGCGATTACGCATCTCTTCAAGCTTATCCACCAACCGAGCCAGGCGCTGGCGCGACTCTTCCAGTTGCTCGACCACCACCGAAAGAAAATAGACCGCCCAAGGGGTGATCAGCAGGCCAAAGAAGATGGAGCGCACCACATCGATACTTTCCACTTGGCCACGCAGCAGCATGGTGACCGCCATCTGCACCACCATCGCCAGCAGCACCAGCGCCGAAGCCAGCAACAGCGAAAAACGCACCAGCCCCAGCTTTACCATTAAATCAACGTAGTACTGCGCCAACACCCGGACTTGCTTCATGAGCCATTCCCATCAGACATAAACGTTTAAATCATACCGTAAAACACCAATGAGATAAGAAACCTTGATGGGAAGTGTGGGAATGATTACAAACCCAAACTGACTGGAGGGTGTTTAAAGAGAGTAGTGATGCCTGCTATCAAGAGCACTGCCCTGCCCGCCACGGCATTGCAGGTAACTACCCACCGCCTGCATGCCATTCCAGCGGTTTTCGCACCATAATGGTGCCAGCAGCGTTGGCCGGCGCGCGCTGGCGGAGATACGGTGATAGACAATCTCTTTCGGCGTATGGCGGATCATTTCACCGGCGCTGGCGGCGTAATCGTCCAACGCCAGCGCAGGTAAACGGCCAGCCTGCCAGGCTCGCGCCATAATGCTGCCGGTGACGATATGCAGCGGGTGCAGCTTGATGCCGTCCACACCGCTCTCAACTACCGCCTGAAGCGTTGCTAGGTGCTCGGCCTGGGTTTCCCCCGGCAAGCCGACAATCAGATGGGTACAGACCTTCAGGCCACGCTCACGCGCGTGCCGGGCGGTCTGTTGATAACAGGAGAAATTATGGCCACGGTTGATGCGCTTTAGCGTTTTATCGTGTGCTGTTTGCAGCCCCAGTTCCAACCACACTTCAAACCCTTGTTCACGATAACCGGCCAGTAAATCAAGCGCGGCATCGGGTACGCAGTCTGGGCGGGTGCCCACGCAGAGGCCGACCATTGCGGCTTGTAACAATGCCTGGCGATACATGTTGGCCAGCAGTTCCACTTCTGCATAAGTACTAGTATAGGCCTGGAAGTAAGCCAGGTAGCGCTTGGCCCGATTGACCTTTTGCGCCTGCACCGCCAGCTGTTCGGCGATACTCTGCTGCTGCATCTGTTCATCGGCAAACGAGGCAACGTTGCAGAAAGTGCAGCCGCCACGGCCAAGCGTGCCATCGCGATTTGGGCAGCTAAACCCACCATGCAGCGTGAGTTTGTGGATTTTTTCGCCATAACGGCGCTGGAGATCGCTGCCAAACATATTGACTAATTGCGGCAACTGCATAATCTTGGTGTTTCTCTGTGTTCAAAGCCCGTGATGCTAATCAAAGGTGGCTTTTCCCGCGATGACAGAGATCAACGCTTTTCTCTAAAGGCCGAGACAGACATAACTATTCATTATTAATGCAAATAAAATCACTTCCATCACGATGAATTTTTCTAATAAGCGCACACTGATTAACGTCTTTATGACAAAGTGATGAAAAATAGTTATAACCAACAATAAATAAATACTTGGCAGAATAAAATTCTGATATTAGCTCCCGCACTAGCATGGTGCAGAGATTCAGGCCATGCACTATAGTGAGACAGCTCACATTTCACTGAGCTTCCCCTTACCGTCACATGGCGAGCAAAATGTCTTAAAAATCTTATTTTTCAAAATAATAAGCCTGATTGCGCCATCAAAAAACCTTCTTAAGCCTATATTTGACCTGCGTATTCTTTCTCGTATAAGTTGGAAGTCCGCTGGAAGCTTTCTGGACGGGCAAACGTCTCGTCATATTTATGCAGTAATTTAAGACTCCCTCTTAAAACAAGTCATTTACCACTTGTGAAAACCGTCACGAGAGGCCATTGATGGAGGGCGGAAAAGCAGTTCGGCGCCATTAACCTCGCCGTTCGGACTTCTGCCTGAAACCAGAAAGCCCCCTCGTGAGTGGTTGTGAGAGTCACGCAGAGCCTGGGGAGGTTCACTGATATGTTGTACGACAAATCCCAAGAAAGGGACAACTGTGGTTTCGGCCTGATCGCCCACATAGAAGGCGAACCTAGCCACAAGGTAGTGCGAACGGCGATTCACGCACTGGCCCGCATGCAGCACCGTGGCGCTATCCTTGCCGACGGCAAGACTGGCGACGGCTGTGGCCTGTTATTGCAAAAGCCCGATCGCTTTTTCCGCATGGTGGCGGAAGAGCGCGGCTGGCGTTTAGCCAAGAACTACGCGGTTGGCATGATGTTCCTCAGCACCGACGAAGAAGAAGCCCGCGCCAGCCGCCGCATTGTGGAAGAAGAGTTGCAGAACGAAACGCTGTCGATTGTCGGCTGGCGTGAAGTGCCCACCAACCCGGACGTACTGGGTGAGATCGCCCTCTCTTCCCTGCCGCGTATTGAACAGATTTTCGTGAACGCCCCTGCGGGCTGGCGTCCGCGTGATATGGAACGCCGTCTGTTTGTGGCGCGTCGCCGTATCGAGAAGCGCGTCCAGGACGGCAGCTTCTATGTGTGCAGTTTCTCCAACCTGGTGACGATCTACAAAGGCCTGTGTATGCCTGCGGATCTGCCACGTTTCTATCTGGATCTGGCCGATCTGCGTTTGGAATCCGCCATCTGCCTGTTCCACCAGCGCTTCTCCACCAATACCGTGCCACGCTGGCCATTGGCGCAACCGTTTCGCTATCTGGCGCACAACGGTGAGATCAACACCATCACCGGTAACCGCCAGTGGGCGCGCGCCCGTACTTACAAATTCCAGACGCCGTTGATCCCAGATCTGCAAACCGCCGCACCTTTCGTTAACGAAACCGGCTCTGACTCCAGCTCGCTTGACAACATGCTGGAACTGTTGCTGGCGGGCGGGATGGATCTGATCCGCGCCATGCGCCTGCTGGTGCCACCGGCCTGGCAGAACAACCCGGATATGGACACCGATCTGCGTGCCTTCTTCGACTTCAACTCGATGCACATGGAGCCGTGGGATGGCCCGGCGGGCATCGTGATGTCCGATGGCCGCTATGCCGCCTGTAACCTTGATCGTAACGGCTTGCGTCCGGCACGCTATGTGATCACCAAAGACAAGCTGATTACCTGCGCTTCTGAAGTCGGTATCTGGGATTATCAGCCGGATGAAGTGGTCGAAAAAGGCCGCGTCGGGCCGGGTGAGCTGATGGTGATCGATACCCGCAGCGGCAGGATCCTGCACTCTGCCGAAACCGATAACGACCTGAAAAGCCGCCATCCGTATAAAGAGTGGATGGAGAAAAACGTTAAGCGCCTGGTGCCGTTTGAAGATCTGCCGGACGATCAGGTGGGTAAACGCGAACTCGACGACGCTACGCTCGAAACCTACCAGAAACAGTTTGGCTACAGCAGCGAAGAACTGGATCAGGTGATCCGCGTGCTAGGCGAAATTGGCCAGGAGGCGACCGGCTCAATGGGTGATGACACCCCATTTGCCGTGCTTTCCAGCCGCCCGCGCATTATTTATGACTACTTCCGCCAGCAGTTTGCGCAGGTGACCAACCCACCGATCGATCCGCTGCGTGAAGCACACGTGATGTCTTTGGCTACCAGCATTGGCCGTGAAATGAACGTGTTCTGCGAAGCCGAAGGCCAGGCACACCGCCTGAGCTTCAAATCACCGATCCTGCTGTATTCGGATTTCAAACAGCTCACCACGCTGGAAGGGGAATATTATCGTGCCGATACGCTCGATCTGACCTTCGATCCGGCCGAACAGGATCTGGAACAGACGGTTCGCGCCCTGTGCGACGAAGCGGAACGTAAAGTCCGTGACGGTGCGGTGCTGTTGGTGTTATCCGATCGTGCCATCAGCAGCCAGCGCCTGCCGGTTCCGGCCCCGATGGCCGTGGGGGCGATTCAGAGCCGCCTGGTGGAGAAAAACCTGCGCTGCGACGCCAACATCATCGTTGAAACCGCCAGCGCGCGCGATCCGCACCACTTTGCCGTGTTGCTGGGCTTTGGTGCTACCGCCATCTATCCGTATCTGGCCTACGAAACCCTGGCCAAGCTGGTGGACAGCCAGGCGATCGACAAGAAATATCGTGAAGTGATGCTGAACTACCGTAACGGCATCAATAAAGGGCTGTACAAGATCATGTCCAAAATGGGCATCTCGACCATCGCCTCTTACCGTTGTTCGAAATTGTTTGAAGCCGTCGGCCTGCATCGTGAACTCTCTGATCTCTGCTTCCAGGGCGTGGTCAGCCGCATTGGTGGTGCCAGCTTCAGCGATTTCCAACAGGATCTGCAAAACCTGAATAAACGTGCGTGGCTGAAACGCAAGCCGCTGGAACAGGGTGGCTTGCTGAAGTTCGTCCACGGTGGCGAATATCACGCCTACAACCCGGACGTGGTGAACTCACTGCAAAAAGCGGTGCACAGCGGTGAATACAGCGACTATCAGGCTTATGCCAAGCTGGTGAACGAACGCCCGGTTGCCACGTTGCGCGATCTGCTGGCGATCAAACCGCAGGGGACGCCGATCCCGGTCGACCAGGTTGAACCGGCTGAATCGCTGTTCACCCGTTTCGATACCGCAGCCATGTCCATCGGGGCGCTGAGCCCAGAAGCCCATGAATCGCTGGCGATCGCCATGAACAGCCTCGGCGGCTTCTCCAACTCCGGCGAAGGCGGTGAAGATCCAGCACGTTACGGCACCAACAAAGTGTCGCGTATCAAGCAGGTGGCTTCCGGCCGCTTCGGCGTGACCCCGGCCTATCTGGTTAACGCCGACGTGATCCAGATTAAGGTCGCTCAGGGCGCCAAGCCAGGTGAAGGTGGCCAGTTGCCAGGGGATAAAGTCACGCAGTATATCGCCAAACTGCGTTATTCGGTGCCGGGCGTCACCCTGATCTCCCCACCGCCGCACCACGATATCTATTCGATCGAAGACTTGGCACAGCTAATCTTTGACCTGAAGCAGGTGAACCCGAAGGCGATGATTTCGGTGAAACTGGTTTCCGAACCGGGTGTGGGCACCATTGCCACTGGCGTGGCGAAAGCCTATGCCGATCTGATCACCATTGCCGGTTACGATGGCGGCACTGGTGCCAGCCCACTGTCTTCGGTGAAATACGCCGGTTGCCCGTGGGAACTGGGCCTGGTGGAAACCCAACAGGCGCTGGTGGCCAACGGTCTGCGCCATAAGATCCGCCTGCAGGTGGATGGTGGCCTGAAAACCGGCGTCGACATTGTTAAAGCGGCGATCCTCGGTGCAGAAAGCTTCGGCTTCGGTACAGGCCCGATGGTGGCGCTGGGTTGTAAATACCTGCGTATCTGCCATCTCAACAACTGTGCCACCGGTGTGGCAACTCAGGATGAAAAACTGCGCCGCGATCACTACCAGGGCCTGCCGGAGCGCGTGGTCAACTACTTCCACTTTATCGCACGGGAAACCCGTGAAATCATGGCGGAACTGGGCGTCAGCCAACTGGTCGATCTGATTGGCCGTACCGAGTTCCTGACCGAGTTGGATGGGATCTCTGCCAAGCAGAACAAGCTGGATCTGTCGCCGTTGCTGAAAACCGCTACGCCGCACGCGGGCAAAGCCCTACATTGCACCGAAAGCAGTAACCCGCCGTTCGATCAGGGCCTGCTGAACAAGGCTCTGCTGGCGCAGGCGCTGCCGCATGTTGAAGCGAAGCAAAGCAAGACTTTCTACTTTGATATCCGCAACACCGATCGTTCCGTAGGTGCCACCCTGTCGGGTGCAATCGCTACGCTGCATGGCGATCAGGGCATGGCGGCCGATCCGATCAAGGCACACTTCTCCGGTACCGCAGGCCAGAGCTTCGGCGTCTGGAATGCGGGCGGGGTTGAGCTGACCCTGACCGGCGATGCCAACGACTACGTGGGTAAAGGCATGGCCGGTGGCCGCATTGCCGTGCGCCCACCGGTGGGCTCCGCCTTCCGCAGCCATGAAGCCAGCATCGTGGGTAACACCTGCCTGTATGGCGCAACCGGTGGCAAACTGTTCGCCGCTGGCCGCGCTGGCGAGCGTTTCGCGGTGCGTAACTCCGGTGCCATCACCGTGGTTGAAGGGATTGGTGATAACGGTTGTGAATATATGACCGGCGGTATCGTCTGCGTGCTGGGCAAAACCGGCATCAACTTTGGCGCAGGCATGACCGGTGGTTTCGCCTACGTGCTGGATGAAGACGGCGAATTCCGTAAGCGCGTCAACCCAGAGCTGGTGGAAGTGTTAGACGTCGATCAACTGGCGATCCATGAGGAACACCTGCGTGGTTTGATTACCGAGCATGTGCAGGCCACCGGTTCATCACGCGCCGAAGAGATCCTGGCCAACTGGCCGCAATGGGCACCGAAGTTTGCTCTGGTTAAGCCGAAGTCCAGCGATGTCAAAGCATTGTTGGGTCACCGTAGTCGAAGCGCCGCCGAGCTGCGGGTTCAGGCACAGTAAGAGGTCATGAAATGAGTCAGAATGTTTATCAATTTATCGACCTGCAGCGCGTAGATCCGCCAAAGAAACCGCTGAAGATCCGTAAAATTGAGTTTGTCGAGATTTACGAGCCGTTTTCGGAAACCCAGGCGAAAGCGCAGGCCGATCGCTGCCTGTCGTGCGGCAACCCGTATTGCGAATGGAAATGCCCGGTGCATAACTACATTCCGAACTGGCTGAAGCTGGCGAACGAAGGCCGCATTATGGAAGCCGCCGATCTGGCGCACCAGACCAACAGCCTGCCGGAAGTCTGTGGCCGCGTTTGCCCGCAAGATCGCCTGTGTGAAGGTTCCTGCACCCTGAACGATGAATTCGGAGCGGTCACCATCGGCAATATCGAGCGCTATATCAATGATAAAGCCATCGAAATGGGCTGGAAGCCGGATATGTCTCACGTGCAGCCCACCGGCAAGCGCGTGGCGGTGATCGGCGCTGGCCCGGCAGGCTTGGCCTGTGCCGACGTGCTGACCCGTAACGGAGTAAAAGCAGTGGTTTACGATCGTCACCCCGAGATCGGCGGCCTGCTGACCTTCGGCATTCCGGCCTTCAAGCTGGAAAAAGAGGTGATGATCAAGCGCCGTGAAATCTTCAGCGAGATGGGCATCGAATTCCAGCTTAATACCGAGGTCGGTAAAGACATCACCATGGATGCGCTGCTAAGCGAATACGATGCGGTGTTCCTCGGCGTGGGGACTTACCAATCGATGCGCGGCGGGTTAGCGAACGAAGAAGCGCCTGGCGTCTACGATGCGCTGCCATTCCTGATCGCCAATACCAAGCAACTGATGGGCTATGAAGCCACGCAGCACGAGCCTTATGTCAGCATGCAAGGCAAACGCGTGGTGGTACTGGGTGGTGGTGATACCGCGATGGACTGTGTGCGCAGTGCCATCCGCCAAGGTGCCACTCAGGTAACCTGTGCCTATCGCCGTGATGAGGCCAACATGCCAGGCTCCAAGCGCGAAGTGAAAAATGCCCGTGAGGAAGGGGTGGAATTCAAATTCAACCTGCAACCGCTGAGCATTGAACTGAACAGCGCAGGCCGCGTGGCTGGCGTGAAGATGGTACGCACTCAGTTGGGTGCGCCGGATGCCAATGGGCGCCAGGTAGCCGAACAGGTTGCAGCTTCCGAGCATGTGCTTGACGCCGATGCGGTAGTGATGGCGTTTGGTTTCCGCCCGCACAACATGGACTGGTTGGCGGCGCACGACGTGCAGCTCGACAAACAGGGCCGGATTGTGGCGCCAGAAAGTATCGATAACGCCTTCCAGACCAGCAATCCGAAGATCTTCGCCGGTGGCGATGCGGTGCGCGGTTCCGATCTGGTAGTAACCGCGATTGCCGAAGGGCGTAAAGCGGCAGAAGGCATTATGAGTTACTTGGAAGTGTAAGTAACTCCTCTGTGTGATTCCAAGGGGCCAGCATGCTGGCCCTTCAGACTGCTGACAAAGCCCGTTATTAGGGAGAGCGTGCCGAAGGGGTCGTAGCGGCGTAAGCCGCCGGAGCGCCCCTCGGTGCGCTAGGCCCGAGTATCTCGGGTTTAAAAGCTACTTTGTCATCAACCTCAAGGGGCCAGCATGCTGGCCCTTTATTTTTTGGCAAACGTCCAAACGCTGGGCAACAAAAAAGGCACAGCATGCTGTACCTTTTTATCCTGCTGCCGCAGTTACTTCACGACGCGCAACGCCGGGCGGCCACCGCGTGGCGGCTGCGGCGGTTCATCATCAGGGCCATGATCGTCATGGTGGTCCTGACGATCGCCGTCAACCACTGACATCAGATTTTCTGAAGAACCGGTTTGATTATCCAGGCCTTCGAAAGCCTCTTCCGTTTCATAGGCAGCTTCAGGCTCGAACATGGTACCTGCGCCGTTTTCACGTGCATAGATCGCCAGCACCGCGGCCATTGGCACCAACACCTGACGCGGTACCCCACCAAAACGGGCGTTGAAACTCACGTCATTATCGCCCAACTGCAGGTTACCGACGGCGCGCGGCGCGATGTTCAGCACTATCTGGCCATCACGAGCAAACTCCATTGGCACCTGGACATCAGGGCGCATAACATCCACCACCAGATGCGGGGTGAGTTGGTTATCCAGCAACCAGTCATAGAATGCCCGCAGCAGATAAGGGCGGCGCGGGGTCATCTGAGACATATCCATGACGCTTAACCCCGGGTTTGCAGGCGCATTTCGCGCTCGGCTTCGGTCAGGGAGGCCAGGAATGCATCACGCTCGAACACACGGGTCATGTAGCCTTTCAGCTCTTTAGAACCCACACCGCTCAACTCAATACCCAGTTGCGGCAAACGCCACAGCAACGGTGCCAGGTAGCAATCCACCAGGCTGAACTCTTCGCTCATGAAATATGGCGTCTGACCGAAGATTGGCGCGATCGCCAGCAGCTCTTCGCGCAGCTGACGGCGTGCTGACTCGGCTTCCTGACCGTTACTCTGCTCGATTTTATACATCAGCGAGTACCAGTTTTTCTCGATACGCAGCATCATCAGGCGGCTTTCGCCACGCGCAACCGGGTAAACCGGCATCAGCGGTGGGTGCGGGAAACGCTCATCAAGGTATTCCATGATGATGCGGGATTCGTATAGCGTCAGTTCGCGATCGACCAGCGTAGGTACCGTTTGGTAAGGATTGAGGTCAATCAGATCCTGCGGCAGGTTATCCGGTTCAACCTGCTCGATCTCGACGCTGACACCTTTCTCCGCCAGTACGATACGTACTTGATGGCTAAAGATGTCGGTCGGGCCAGAAAACAGCGTCATTACCGAACGTTTGTTGGCAGCGACAGCCATGAAAACCTCCAAGTGTTATCTAGAAAATACTGCGAATAGCCAACTTCCCTTCGTCTTTCAAGTTGGCATCTTGCCGCGGCTTGAAATCTATTGGGCCCATCAGGCTGCTATTCTGAATAGTCTTGACCGCAAGCCTGCAGTTCGCAGATAAACCTTGGGTCGAGAAACGGGCCTCGGAGGTAGACTGACAGCAACTGCACGGCGAACAGGCGCAAAAGTGGGTGATAGTTTACCAGATTTTGACTGTCTTGTGGGGACCATGCGGTGATTTCATGTTGAATTGTCAGCCAGGCCGCAGATTTCTATGAAGTTTCAAGGAATTTCAGGCATAAAAAAACCCGGTGAGACACCGGGTTTTTCGCGTAAAACGCACTGCCGAAGCAGCAAGAATTAACGCTTGGAGAACTGCGGACGACGACGTGCTTTACGCAGGCCGACTTTCTTACGTTCAACCTGACGAGCATCACGAGTAACGAAGCCTGCTTTACGCAGTTCGCCACGCAGAGTCTCATCATATTCCATCAGTGCACGGGTAATACCGTGACGGATAGCACCAGCTTGACCAGAGATACCACCACCTTTAACGGTGATGTACAGGTCAAATTTACCTACCATGTCGACCAGTTCCAGCGGCTGACGAACTACCATGCGGGCAGTTTCGCGACCGAAGTACTGTTCCAGGCTACGCTGGTTAATAACGATGTTACCACTGCCCGGCTTGATGAAGACGCGAGCGGCGGAGCTTTTGCGGCGACCAGTGCCGTAGTATTGATTTTCAGCCATTGCCATTAATCCCGATTAAATGTCCAGAACTTGCGGTTGCTGTGCCGCGTGATTGTGCTCAGTGCCCGCGTAAACTTTCAGCTTACGGAACATTGCACGACCCAGCGGGCCCTTCGGCAGCATGCCTTTAACCGCGATTTCAATCACACGCTCAGGACGGCGGGCAATCATCTCTTCAAAGGTCGCTTCTTTGATACCACCGATGTGGCCGGTGTGGTGGTAGTACATCTTGTCATTACGCTTGTTGCCGGTTACAGCAACTTTTTCTGCGTTCAGAACGATGATGTAATCACCGGTATCAACGTGCGGAGTGTATTCCGCTTTATGCTTGCCGCGCAGACGACGAGCCAGTTCAGTAGCAAGGCGGCCTAAAGTTTTACCGTCTGCATCAACAACGTACCAGTCGCGTTTTACGGTTTCTGGTTTAGCTGTAAAAGTTTTCATTAAAAGCTTACCCAATAATTAGTTACACGTTGGTGAACACCCAAACGCTCGAAAACAGTTGAGGCTCACACGACCATCAAGTCCAGCAAACCTACCCCTTCGAATAGCCATTGCCGGCACTATAAAGTTTTTGGGAAAAAAACTTTGTTGTAACGTGGGGTCGCAGGATTATAGAGAAGTCGCCCACAAAGATCGAACAGTTTTTGAGGCAAACCGCGATTTATGGCAAGTGAGGCAGCTTCAGATACTCTTCACTCTGCATTTCCTGCAAACGCGACAAACAGCGCTGGAATTCGAACTTCAGCCGCTCACCCTGATAAATCTCGAACATCGATGCCTCGGCGGTAATCACCAGCTTGACGTGGCGTTCATAGAATTCATCCACCAGTGCCAGAAAGCGGCGGGCGGTATTCTCCTTCAGCGGCCCCATAATGCGCACGTTATACAGCATTACGCTGTGATACAGGCGCGACAGCGCAATATAATCCAACTGGCTGCGCGCATCCTCGCACAGCGTGTGGAAATCCACCGCCAACACCCCTTCTACCGCGCGGATCGTCGCTAATGGCCGATGGTTGATCTGCAGCACCGGCGCATCTTCACCCGCTCTGCCGGCCAGCTTCAAAAAGATCTGGTCCATCGCGCTTTGCGTCTGTGGGGTGAGTGGCGTCAGATACAGGTGCGCCTGTGTCAAGGTGCGCAAGCGATAATCAATACCGGCATCAACGTTCATCACGTCACAATATTCTTTGATCAACGCGATGGCGGGCAGGAATCGCGCCCGCTGCAAACCGTTATGATAGAGGTTGTCCGGCAGGATATTGGACGTGGCCACCAGCGTGATCCCGCGCGCAAACAGCGCCTGCAACAGCGTTGCCAACAGCATCGCGTCGGTGATATCCGAAACGAAAAATTCATCAAAGCACAACACATCGGCCTGTGCTTTGAAGCCATCGGCTACGATCTCCAGCGGATTTTCATGGCCCTGCAATTCGGTCAGTTCTTCGTGCACCCGCAGCATAAAACGGTGGAAATGCAGCCGCAGCTTGCGCTCGCCCGGCAAACTGTGGAAAAACAGATCCATCAGCCAGGTTTTGCCACGGCCAACGCCGCCCCACATATACAATCCCTGCACCGGGCGCGGGTTCAGCGTTGCGCTGTTTTTGCCCCACAGTCGGCTGAGCTTGCCGCGTAAACCGCCCGTCGTTGCACCTTGATCCGGTACCTGCAGCAACGCCTGATAGATCTGATCCAACTGCGTAACGGCCTGACGCTGAACCGCATCGGCCTGGTATTCCCCCGCATCCAGCGCCTGCTGGTAGCGTGATAACGGTGACTGTGCCTGCATTTATTCGAAGATCCCTAAGAATTCTGAGAATTTATTTTGCAAATTTTCGCGGCGTTTCGCGGCTGCTTCGCCCCCTGATCGCCACATTTACCCACGCTGTGGCCGGAGAAAAAACCCGGCAAACGTTCGGTAACGGTTTATCAGGATTCCACTCAGACAAGGTTAACGGTTATAGTGAACATTATTAAGTGAAAAATCCCTGCGGAACAACGAAGTCACAATAGGAGTCATCATGACCTGGGAGTATGCGCTGATTGGTTTGGTTGTCGGTATCGTGATTGGTGCGGTAGCGATGCGTTTTGGTAACCGTAAATTACGTCAACAACAAGAGCTGCAAAGCGAGTTGGATAAAAGCAAAACCGAGCTCGAGGAATACCGTCAGGAACTGGTTGGCCACTTTGCCCGCAGTGCCGAACTGTTGGATAACATGGCGCGCGACTATCGCCTGCTCTATCAGCATATGGCGAAAAGTTCCAACAACCTGCTGCCGGACCTGCCGCTCCAAGACAATCCGTTCCGTTATCGTCTGACTGAAGTGGAAGCCGATAACGATCAGGCCCCGGTAGAAATGCCGCGTGACTATTCTGAAGGGGCATCTGGTCTGCTGCGTGGCACAACGCCACGTCGCGATTAATTTCTCTAATGCAAACCCGTGGTTCACCCCACGGGTTTGTTGATCTTCTCCACGCCTTACCCCCCTGCATCTGCGCTATTCTTTCTACTGATGATTAAGTGAACTTTTCACGCAAATTCACAGTCTTACATGGGTATCGCTATTGCTTTATCATGAGA
This sequence comes from Serratia sp. MMO-28, assembly GCF_037199905.1. Taxonomy (NCBI): domain Bacteria; kingdom Pseudomonadati; phylum Pseudomonadota; class Gammaproteobacteria; order Enterobacterales; family Yersiniaceae; genus Serratia; species Serratia sp. MMO-28. The sequence continues at coordinate 18,133 of NZ_JBBCVB010000009.1, read as the reverse complement.
ATTTCACCGGCAGGTATTGAGAGAGTTATTATCAATGAAGAAAAAATCATTAATTCTTAGCGCGTTAGCAATGAGCATGAGTCTAACGCTGGCTTCTGCACCCGTAGCCAACGCAGCCATGCCGGTTGCCGTTGAGGGGCAACCGCTGCCAAGCCTGGCACCGATGCTGGAAAAAGTCCTGCCCGCCGTGGTAAGCGTGCGTGTGGAAGGCACCCAGGTACAACGCCAGCAGCAATTGCCGGAAGAGTTTAAATTCTTCTTTGGCCCCAACATGCCATCACAGCGGCAAAGCTCGCGTCCTTTTGAAGGCTTGGGCTCCGGTGTGATTATTGATGCGGAAAAAGGTTATATCCTGACCAACAACCACGTCATCAGCAACGCCGACAAAATCAGCATCCAGCTTAACGATGGCCGTGAATATGAGGCCAAGCTGCTTGGCCGTGATGAGCAATCCGACATTGCCCTGTTGCAGGTCAGCGGTGCAAAAAATCTGACTGCGGTAAAAGTGGCAGATTCCGACAAACTGCGCGTGGGTGACTTCGCCGTCGCCGTTGGTAACCCCTTCGGCCTCGGCCAAACGGCAACCTCCGGCATTATCTCTGCCTTAGGCCGCAGCGGCCTGAGCCTGGAAGGGCTGGAAAACTTCATCCAGACCGATGCCTCCATCAACCGTGGTAATTCCGGCGGTGCGCTGGTTAACCTCAACGGTGAACTGATCGGTATCAACACCGCAATTCTGGCTCCTGGCGGGGGCAATATCGGTATCGGTTTCGCGATCCCCAGCAACATGGCACAGAGCCTGAGTAAGCAATTGATTGAGTTTGGTGAAGTTAAACGCGGCCTGTTGGGCATCAAAGGCAGTGAAATGACCGCCGATATGGGGAAAGCCTTTAATACCGACGTGCAACGCGGTGCCTTCGTCAGCGAAGTGTTGCCAAAATCTGCCGCCGCCAAAGCGGGTATCAAAGCCGGTGACATTCTGGTTTCTATTGAAGGCAAGCCGATCAGCAGTTTTGCTGAGCTACGCGCCAAAGTCGGCACCACTGCACCAGGTACCACCATTAAAGTGGGTCTGCTGCGTGAGGGTAAACCGATGGAAGTGTCGGTCACCCTGGAAAACAGCGAAAGCGCTTCTACCAATGCCGAGACGCTCTCTCCTGCGCTGCAAGGGGCATCTCTCAGTAACGGGGCTCTGCCAGGCGGTGAGAAAGGCGTGAAGATTGAGAACGTCGAGAAAGGCACTCCGGCCGCGCAGATTGGCCTGCAGAAAGGGGATGTGATCATCGGTGTCAACCGTGAGCGGATTGAGGACATCGCGGCATTGCGCAAACTGCTCGACACCAAGCCAGCCGTTACGGCATTGAGCATCATGCGCGGCAATGAAAACATTTATCTGTTAATGCGTTAATTTGTCTCAAAACCGGGTGCGGTAACATACTGCCCCCGGTTAACTCATGCTATCCTCCATTTACCATCCATTTCGCATATTAAAACCCCATGTTTGCTAAGCTTTTGCGTTCAGTTGTTATTGGTTTGATTGTCGCCGGCCTGTTGTTGGTTGCCCTGCCCGTGCTGCGCTCTTCCAGTAATATTTTCGCCAGCAAACCTGGAAACACCAGCGACGAAACCCCTGCCAGCTACAATACCGGCGTGCGCCGCGCAGCGCCTGCGGTGGTGAATATCTATAACCGCAACATGAGTGGCACCACCAACGTGCTGTCGTTAGGTTCCGGTGTGATCATGAACGATCGCGGCTACATCATTACCAATCGCCATGTGATCAAAGATTCCCAACTGATTACCGTGGTGCTGCAGGATGGCCGCCGTTATGAGGCACTGCTGGTGGGTTCCGATAGCCTGACCGATTTGGCGGTGCTGAAAATCGATCCCGGCAACCTGCCGGTGATCCCGATCAATACCCAACGCCCGGCGCATATCGGCGATGTGGTGCTGGCGATCGGCAACCCTTACAACCTGGGGCAAACCGTAACTCAGGGGATTATCAGTGCCACCGGCCGCATCAGCCTGAGCACCACCGGGCGGCAAACCTTCCTGCAAACCGATGCCTCGATCAACCGTGGCAACTCCGGCGGTGCGCTGGTCAATTCACTGGGTGAACTGATGGGCATCAATACCCTGACTTATGACAAGGTGACCGATGGGGAAACACCGGAAGGGTTAGGCTTCGCTATTCCAACGGCGCTGGCAACCAAGATCATGGATAAGCTGATCCGCGATGGCCGAGTGATCCGCGGTTACTTTGGTATTCAGGGGAAAGAGATTATTCCGGTGCGCACTTCTAATAGCGGCATCGATCGTCTGCAAGGCATTATCGTCACCGAACTCACGCCCAATGGGCCAGCCGCCAACGCAGGGTTTCATATCAACGACATCATCATCAACGTTGATAACAAACCGGCCGTGGCCGTGTTGGAAACCATGGATCAGGTGGCTGAAATTCGCCCAGGGACTGAGATCCCGGTTGTGGTACTGCGTGAAGGTCAACGCCTGACGCTGAAAATGACGGTGGGTGAGTTCCCGGAAGATAATAGCTAAAAGCCCGGTTTCCCGGGCTCTCATTTTCTAGGCCAAACGCAGCCTTATGCGTCTTTTACCCGCTCGATATTGGCACCCAGCGCACGCAGTTTGTTTTCAATACCTTCGTAGCCACGATCGATGTGATAGATACGATCCACCATCGTCACGCCCTCGGCAATACAGCCAGCCAGCACCAGACAAGCGGATGCACGCAGATCCGTAGCCATCACTTGTGCACCAGAAAGCTGCTCGACACCGTGGCAAATCACGGTGTTGCTCTCGATCTCCGCATGTGCGCCCATACGAATCAGCTCAGGCACGTGCATAAAGCGGTTTTCGAAGATGGTTTCGGTAATAACGCCAGTGCCTTCTGCCACCAGGTTCAACAGGCTGAACTGCGCCTGCATATCGGTAGGGAACCCTGGGTGTGGAGCAGTACGCACGGTCACCGCTTTCGGGCGCTTGCCATGCATATCCAGGCTGATCCAGTCGGCCCCCACTTCAATATCAGCACCAGCTTCACGTAGCTTGGCCAGCACCGCATCCAACGTATCCGGGCGCGTATTACGGCACAGAACCTTGCCACCGGAAACTGCCGCTGCCACCAGGAAAGTACCGGTTTCGATACGGTCTGGCAGCACGCGATAAACGCCGCCACCCAGGCGCTCGACGCCTTCAATAGTGATGCGGTCGGTGCCTGCACCGCTGATTTTGGCACCCAGCGTGTTGAGGAAATTGGCGGTATCGACAATTTCCGGCTCGCGTGCGGCGTTCTCAATGATCGTGGTGCCCGTTGCCAGCGTTGCCGCGCTCATGATCGTCACGGTAGCACCTACGCTGACCTTATCCATCACGATGTGTGCGCCTTTTAAGCGCCCATCCACGGAAGCCTTGACGTAGCCCTCTTCCAGTTTGATTTCTGCGCCCAGTTGTTCCAGGCCGGTAATGTGCAAATCAACCGGGCGCGCACCGATGGCGCAACCACCGGGCAGCGAAACCTGACCACGACCAAAACGCGCCACCAATGGCCCCAGAGCCCAGATGGATGCACGCATGGTTTTCACCAGTTCGTATGGCGCACAGAACTCGTTGACCTCGCTGGCATCAACAAACACCGAGCCATTACGCTCGATTTTGGTGCCTAACTGGTTGAGTAATTTGATGGTAGTGTCAATGTCCTTCAGCTTCGGGACATTCTGCAACTCGACAGGCTCTTCCGCCAACAAGGCGGCAAACAGAATCGGCAGGGCAGCATTCTTCGCCCCGGAAATGGTCACTTCACCGCTGAGGCGGCTCGGACCCTGCACACGAAATTTATCCATTTGACTATATTCTCTGTTATTTGTTCTGAGCTGCCTGCCTGACAGGGCAAACAGCCTTAAAATCCGTTGAGCTTGCGATCCCGCAGCCACTCTTCTGGCGTGAATGTTTTGATCGACAGGGCATGAATGCGGTTATCCGCGATGTATTCCATCAGCGGCGCATAGACAGTCTGCTGTTTTTTGACACGGCTCAGAGTGGCGAACAATTCCCCCACCGCAATCACCTGAAAGTGGCTACCATCACCGGTAACATGGACTTCATCCAGCACCAATGCTCGCATCAGCACGTCTTTAATTTCGCTATTTTCCATAGTATCCAGTTCTGTATCAAAAGGATCGTTATCAACCTAGTATCTTAGTGGAATCCGACGCTTTCTTAAACTAAAGAAAAAGCCCCTGGGCAACAGGGGCTTTCAACATAAAACCAGCCTAAAGCACGGCTAAGCGACGGTATCTGCAGGCATTATCGCTTGCAGATTGTAAAGCGCAATCAGCGTTTGCAACCGCTCTGTCACGCCAGAAATTTTTAACTCGACTCCCCGCTGGCGCTGCTGTTCGCGCAAATGCAGCAGCAATGCCAGGCCGGAGGAGTCAACGCGCTGCAACTGAGCCACGTCCACGATGGCTTTATCCGCCACCAGTGCCTCACGCTGTTGCCACAGTGGCAGCAGGGTTTCGCGCGTCAGTTCGCCGCGCAAGATCAGGATTGGCGGTTGTGATTCCCAGCTTAATGCTTCGGCCATCAGTTTTTCTGATCCAAGGTGATTGGTTGCTGCGCCGCAACCAGCAACTGTTGAGTCAGACCATCAACCCCTTTGGTACGCAGAGTCGATGCCCACTCATTCTGCTTGGTGGTGATCATGCTGACGCCTTCGGCAATCATGTCATACGCCTGCCAATAGCCGGTCTTGCTGTTTTTACGCCATTGGAAGTCCAAGCGCACCGGTGGGCGGCCCGCGTTATCGGTGATAGTCACACGAATGGCGATAATGTCGGCATCTCCCAGGGGCTGCGCCGGTTCAATCTGATAAGTCTGGCCATGATACATCGCCAGAGCTTGGCCGTACGCCTGCTCCAGATAAGCCTGGAAAGCGGCAAAATAAGCCTCACGCTGTGCCGGAGTAGCCTCTTTGTAGTAACGGCCCAATACCAGCGCACCGGCGTATTTCACTTGCACAAACGGCATCAATTCCTCATGCACGATGGTGCGCAGGTAGTTGGGATCCTGTTTGATTTTCGGCTGTTCGGTTTTCAGACGCGCGAAGGTTTTATCCGCGGCATCCTGCATCAGGCTGTAAGGATTGGTCTGATCAACCGCAGACGCTAGCGGAGCAACCACCAGCAGAGCCACCATCAGTAAACGTTTAAACATGCAGGCTTCCTCTATTAATGACTTGGGGCAGGTTGTGGAGCAGCATCGGCTGCCGGTGCCGCAGCCGCCGGTTTGCCCGCACTGTCCTGGCTGCCACTCTTGTACAGGAACTGGCCGATCAAATCTTCCAGCACCATGGCTGACTTGGTGTCCTGAAGGGTTCCGCCATCTTTCAGAATGGTGGTGCCCATATCAGGATCTTCAAAACCGATGTTCAACGCCAGATATTGTTCCCCCAGCAGGCCGGAGGTACGCACCGCCAGTGAACTGGTGTCTGGTATCTGGTTATATTTACTCTGAATATCCAGCGCCACACGCGGCGTGTAGGTTTTTGGATCGAGCGAGATCTCTGCCACCCGGCCAATCACCACCCCACCGATCTTCACCGGAGAACGCGCTTTCAAGCCACCGATATTATCGAAGGTGGCATAGATACGGTAAGTCGGCTCATTACCGATCGACTTAATATTTGCCACCTGCAGGCAGAGGAAGACGATGGCACAAAGTGCAATCAGCATGAACGCCCCAACCCAGATTTCACTCTTCTTCGTTTGCATCGAATCAATTCCCAAACATCAGTGCAGTCAGCACAAAATCCAATCCCAACACCGCCAGTGACGAATGTACCACGGTCCTTGTCGTTGCCCGGCTAATCCCTTCAGAAGTCGGCACCGCATCGTAGCCGTTGAAGATCGCAATCCAGGTCACGGTAATGGCAAATACCACGCTCTTAATCAGGCAGTTGAGCAAATCCTTGCGCCATTCAACCGCCCCTTGCATCGCCGACCAGAAGAAACCGCTATCGATCCCTTTCCAGTCCACGCCTACTACCGAGCCCCCCCAGATCCCGACAGCCACAAAAATGATCGTCAGCAGCGGCATACTGATTAACCCCGCCCAGAAACGCGGAGCTACGATGCGCCGCAGCGGATCGACCGCCATCATTTCCAGGCTGGAGAGCTGTTCTGTGGCTTTCATCAAGCCGATCTCGGCGGTCAAGGCAGAACCGGCACGGCCGGCAAACAGCAGGGCGGTCACGACCGGCCCCAGCTCACGCAGCAGCGACAGCGCCACCATCATGCCAAGGCTGGCTTCTGCGCTGTAGGTGGTCAGAACAATGTACCCTTGCAGCCCCAGAACCATGCCGATAAACACGCCGGACACCATGATGATCAATAGCGACTGCACACCCACGCTGTAAAGTTGCCTGATCAGCAGCGGCCACTGCTTATGCGGTTCCGGGCGCCCGATCAGCGCATGGAACAGCATCAGCCCGGCGCGCCCAAAAGCGGCGCTGGTGTTGATGCCACGGCGCCCTAACGACGCTAACGCCTGTAAAAACATGAAATTATTTACTCCCATTCCTTAGAAGCTCAGTCTGATAATCACTGGCCGGATAGCGGAAGGGTACCGGCCCGTCGGCAATACCATCCAGAAACTGACGCACGCGTGCATCAGGATTGTTCTGCAACTGTGCTGCCGTACCCTCGGCAATCACATGGTGATCCGCCACGATATAGGCGTAATCAGCAATGCTCAATACCTCTGGCACATCATGTGAAACCACGATGCAAGTTATACCCAGCGCATGATTCAGCTCATCAATCAGCTTCACCAATACGCCCATCGTAATGGGATCCTGGCCGACAAAGGGCTCGTCGAACATGATCAACGCCGGATCCAGCGCAATCGCCCGCGCCAGTGCGGCACGCCGTGCCATCCCGCCAGAAAGCTCGTTTGGCATCAGCTCAGCGGCACCGCGCAGCCCCACGGCTTCAAGCTTCATCAGCACCGTGCTGCGCAGGATTGGCTCCGGCAGGCGGCTGTGTTCACGCAGCGGAAAAGCCACGTTTTCAAACACCGTCAGATCGGTGAACAGCGCTCCCGATTGGAACAGCATGCTCATCTTCTTGCGCGATTCATACAGCTGATGGCGCGATAAGGCGGGAATATTATCACCATCAAACCAAATCTCGCCGCGATCCGGCGCTAACTGACCACCGATCAGGCGTAATAGCGTGGTTTTCCCAATCCCCGACGGCCCCATAATCGCCGTCACCTTGCCGCGGGGAACCGTCAGATTGATGTCTTCAAATATCAGCCGATCGCCGCGAGAGAAGCTCATACCGCGCACTTCGACCAGATTATCTGCCTTCTGGTGCATGTTTATTGATCCTTTACCGGTCGCTCTTGCTAAGGGCCAGCCTTAATGAGGGTGATTGGGCAGGCTCTAAATCTATCCGTGATGTTAAAGCAACAGACGCAATGCGTCTCATCTTTACAAAAACTCACCGCCATTTTGCTACCAATGATGCCATTGGTTTTACTTTTAAGCTTCAGGCAGTCAAAATTAAGAAATAACGCAAAAAAATGAAATTGTTCAACTTTTAACCGGGAAAATCCGTTGCTGCAGCTTAACTTTGCACAACGATGGGCAAGCAAGATGGCCGAATTTCGGCTTTACCAACGAACCGGGATAATACCCAATGGATTTCACGTTGTAGCCAGGCGGTAAGTCCGTGCCCCACCAGCGGGGTGAACGTGTACAACCCACGACACTGCAACCTGAAAAACCAGGGGCATTATACCTAATAAAGGACCCTGCATGTTTCTCGCGATAGTATTGTTAATCGTTGGTTTATTTTTACTGGTGTATGGAGCGGATCGATTAGTTTATGGTGCGGCGGTGATTAGCCGCTCTTTGGGCGTACCGCCGCTGATTATCGGTATGACCATTGTCGGTATTGGCACTTCCCTGCCGGAGCTGATCGTCTCGGTCACTGCGGCGCTGAACGGCCAGACCGATATGGCCGTTGGCAACGTATTGGGTTCCAACATCGCCAATATTTTATTGATCCTGGGGGTTGCTGCGCTGATCCACCCTTTGGCAGCGCGTTCTGACATCCTGCGGCGCGAACTGCCGCTGATGTTGGCTGTCACCTTGATATGCGGTTTTGTGCTGATGGACAACAGCCTCAGCAGGCTGGACGGTGTGCTGCTGCTGGCTGCCGCCACCGGGTTTATTCTGCTGATGCTGAAAATCGCCCGGCAGGCCCAGCGCGAAGGCAATGACAGCCTGACCATGGAGCAACTCGCCGAACTGCCACAGGACAGCAGCAACACCGTGGCCATACTGTGGCTGGTGCTGGCATTTATCATCCTGCCGCTCTCTTCGAAGATGATCATCGACAACGCCACGGTGATCGCCCATTACTTCGCCCTGAGTGAACTGGTGGTCGGCCTGACGATTATTGCCATCGGCACCAGCCTGCCCGAACTGGCCACCACCATTGCCGGAGCACTAAAGGGTGAAGATGATATGGCGATTGGTAATATCATCGGCTCCAACATTTTTAACCTGGTGATCGTCCTGGGTATCCCCGCGCTGCTATCGCCGGGCAGGATCGATCCTGCCGCCTTCCAGCGCGATTACTGGGTGATGCTGGCAGCCAGCATCCTGCTCAGCGCCTTGTGCCTCAGGCGTAAACATCGTATCGGCCATCTGGCGGGTGCTCTGTTATTATGTGGCTTTATTGCGTATCTTGCGGTGTTGTTGTTTAACCCTTTCAGCACGTTTTTTGGCTAAGTGATGGGAATGAGTATGTCGAACATTCAGTGGCAACCGGGCTTTGATTTTCAGCAAGCAGGCAAGGAAGTGCTCCAGATTGAGCGTGCAGGCCTGGCCCAGCTAGATCAGTACATCAACGCCGACTTCACCCGCGCCTGCGAAATGATCGCCGCCTGCTGTGGCAAAGTCGTGGTGATGGGCATCGGCAAATCCGGCCATATCGGCTGCAAGATTGCCGCCACGCTGGCCAGCACCGGCACCCCGGCATTTTTCGTACACCCGGCAGAGGCCAGCCACGGCGATCTGGGCATGGTGTCAGCGCAGGACATTGTGTTGGCCATCTCCAACTCCGGTGAATCCAATGAGATTCTGGCGCTGATCCCGGTGCTGAAACGCCAGCAGATCCCACTGATTTGCCTGACCAACAACCCGGAAAGCTCAATGGGCAAAGCGGCGGAAGTGCACCTGTGCATCAAGGTGCCGCAGGAAGCCTGCCCGCTTGGTCTGGCTCCCACCACCAGCACCACCGCCACGCTGGTGATGGGTGATGCTTTGGCGGTGGCACTGCTGAAAGCACGCGGTTTTACACCGGAAGATTTTGCCCTGTCGCACCCTGGCGGAGCGCTGGGTCGCCGCCTGCTGCTGCGCGTCAGCGACATCATGCACAGAGGCGATGAGATCCCGCAGGTGAGCGCCGACGCCTCTCTGCGCGATGCCCTGCTGGAGATCACCCGCAAAAATCTCGGCATGACCGTGATCTGCAACGATCTGATGAAAATCGCCGGGATCTTCACCGACGGTGACTTACGCCGGGTATTCGACATGGGTATCGATCTCAATAACGCCAAAATCGCCGATGTGATGACGCCAGGAGGCATTCGCGTGCGTCCGAACATGCTGGCGGTCGATGCGCTCAATCTGATGCAGCAACGCCATATCACCGTCGTGCTGGTTGCTGATGGCGACCAGTTGCTGGGTGTGGTACATATGCATGACATGCTGCGTGCCGGCGTTGTCTAATGAAAGGAACCCAATGAATGAGTCTGGTTGAAACCTGCTACGGGCCGGTAACTGAAGACGTGATGGCACGAGCAGGAAAGATCCGCCTGCTGATTTGTGATGTGGACGGCGTGCTGTCAGATGGCCTGATCTACATGGGCAACCAGGGTGAAGAGCTGAAAGCCTTCAATGTGCGCGATGGTTACGGCATCCGCTGCCTGAAAACCTCTGGCATCGAAGTCGCCATCATCACCGGCCGTTCAGCCAAGCTGCTGGAAGATCGGGCAAAAACCTTGGATATCACCCATCTGTATCAAGGGCAATCCGATAAGCTTTTGGCCTTCCGTGAACTGTTAGATAAACTGTCGTTAACACCCGATCACGTGGCCTATATCGGCGACGATCTGATCGACTGGCCGGTGATGGCTGAAGTGGGTCTGGCGGTCGCCGTGGCGGATGCGCACCCGCTGCTGACGCCGCGGGCTCATTACGTTACGCGCATTGCCGGTGGACGTGGTGCCGTGCGTGAACTGTGTGACATTATTCTTTTGGCTCAGAACAAGCTGGAAGGGGCCAAAGGGCTGTCGATATGAGTAAAACCAAACTTTGGATCACCCTGATACTGGCGGTGATCGTACTGGCGCTGATCGGCTGGAATATGGCTGATTTCAGCGATGAAAGCAGCTCGGCACCGATCAATCACCAAGATCCGACCTATCAGAGTCAGCATACGGTGACGGTGGTGTACAGCCCAACCGGTAAACTGAACTATAAACTGGTGGCTGAAGAGGTGAAATATTACACCGCCGATGAATTAAGCTGGTTCACCCGGCCGGTAATGACGCTGTTTAATGATGATGCGGTGGCCACGTGGTCGGTACGCGCCGATCGCGCCAAGCTGACCAAGGATCGTATGCTGTATCTCTACGGTCACGTTGAGGTGAACAGCCTGACCACCACCTCGCAGCTAGAAAAAATCAAAACGGACAACGCTCGGGTTAATCTGGTCACGCAGGATGTTTACTCCGATGATGAAGTGACCCTGTTCGGGACGAACTTTACTTCTAACGGCATGAAAATGCGTGGGAACCTGCGGGACAAAACCGCTGAGCTGATTGATAAGGTCAAGACCAACTATGAAATTCAGAACCAAAAAACAACTCCGTAATCTATTGATCGCCAGCCTCGTTTTGACCGCCAGCACTCCGGTTCTGGCGTTGAAATCCGACGCCGATCAGCCAGTGAATATCAATTCGCTGAAACAGTCGCTCGACATGCAGAGCAACGTCAGCACCTTTACTGACGACGTGGTGATCAGACAAGGCACCATCGAGATCAAAGCCGATAAAGTGGTCGTCACACGCCCCGATGGCGATCAGAACAAGACCTATATTGAAGCCTTTGGTAATCCGGTCACGTTCTACCAGATGCAGGACAACGGCAAACCGGTGAAAGGCCATGCGCAGAAAGTCCGCTATGACGTCGCAACCCAATTGGTCACGCTCACCGGTAATGCTTACCTGGAACAGCTTGACAGCAATGTGCAGGGCGATCGCATCACTTATCTGGTGCAGCAGCAGCAGATGCAGGCGTTCAGCGATAAAGGCAACCGTGTGACAACGGTCCTGGTGCCCTCACAGTTGCAAGACAAAAACGCTCAAAAGAAGAGTAACTAATCCCTTATGGCAACACTCATCGCAGAAAATCTGGCGAAAGCCTATAAAGGCCGCAAAGTCGTCGAAGACGTCAGCCTGAAAGTGAAATCTGGCGAAATCGTCGGCCTGCTGGGCCCCAACGGCGCCGGTAAGACCACCACGTTCTATATGGTGGTGGGTATCGTTCAGCGCGATGCCGGGCGTATCGCCATCGATGAAGAAGACATCAGTATTCTGCCGCTGCATGCCCGTGCGCGCCGGGGTATCGGCTATCTGCCGCAGGAAGCCTCGATCTTCCGTCGCCTGAGCGTTTACGACAACCTGATGGCGGTGCTGGAGATCCGTGACGATCTCACCAGCGAGCAGCGTGCCGATCGCGCCGTCGAACTGATGGAGGAATTCCATATTTCCCATCTGCGCAACAACATGGGCCAGTCGCTGTCCGGTGGTGAACGCCGCCGCGTGGAAATTGCCCGTGCGCTGGCCGCCAACCCGAAATTCATCCTGCTGGATGAACCCTTTGCCGGGGTTGACCCGATTTCCGTTATCGATATCAAGAAAATCATCGAGCACCTGCGTGACAGCGGTCTGGGGGTATTAATCACTGACCACAACGTGCGCGAAACGCTGGACGTGTGTGAACGCGCCTACATCGTCAGCCAAGGCAAATTGATTGCCCATGGCACACCAGATGCTATTCTGGCGGATGAGCAAGTGAAACGCGTTTATCTGGGCGAAGAATTCCGCCTCTAGGTTCTAGCTAACGGAAGTAACCTGAAGATTATGAAGCAAGGTTTGCAACTCAGGCTCAGCCAACAATTGGCGATGACTCCCCAGCTACAGCAGGCGATACGCCTGTTGCAGCTGTCCACGCTTGAGCTCCAGCAGGAAATCCAACTGGCGTTAGAAAGCAACCCACTGCTTGAACAAACCGACCTGCACGAAGAAATTGATACCGAAGAACGCCCGGAGACCGAAGCGCTGGACACCCGTGAGGCGCTGGAACAGAAGGATATGCCCGAAGAGCTGCCTCTGGATGCCACCTGGGATGAGATCTACACGGCAGGTACCCCCTCCGGCAGCAGCATCGATTACAGCGATGACGAATTGCCGGTCTACCAGGGAGAAACCACCCAGACGCTGCAGGACTATCTGATGTGGCAAGTGGATTTAACGCCGTTTTCCGATACCGATGCAGCGATTGCCACCTCGATCGTCGATGCCGTTGATGATACCGGCTATCTCACCGTGCCGCTGGAAGACATTCTGGAAAGCATCGGTGACGACAATGTCACCATGGATGAAGTCGAAGCAGTCTTGAAACGCGTACAGCGCTTCGATCCTATCGGCGTGGCGGCGCGCGATCTGCGTGATTGCCTGCTGATCCAGCTTTCCCAATACGCCAAAGACACGCCTTATCTGGCGGAGGCGCACCTGATCGTCAGTGAGCACCTGGATTTGCTGGCCAATCACGACTTTCGCAGCCTGATGCGAACAACCCGCTCAAAAGAAGATACACTGAAAGAAGCGATGCTGCTGATCCAGTCGCTCGATCCGCGCCCTGGTCAGTCGATCAATACCGGTGAATCCGAGTATGTGATCCCGGATGTCCTGGTGCGTAAGGTGCAAGGTAAATGGCAGGTTGAACTCAATACTGACAGCATCCCGCGCCTGAAGATCAACCAGCAGTATGCCGCGCTCGGCAATAACGTGCGCAACGATGCCGACGGCCAGTTTATTCGCAGCAACCTGCAGGAAGCAAAGTGGCTGATCAAAAGCCTGGAAAGCCGTAATGATACTCTGCTCAAAGTTACCCGCTGCATTGTCGAGCAGCAGGAAGATTTCTTTGAACAGGGGGAAGAGTTTATGAAACCCATGGTGCTGGCCGATATCGCCCAGGCCGTGGAGATGCACGAATCGACGATCTCGCGCGTGACGACGCAGAAGTTCCTGCACAGCCCGCGTGGTATTTTCGAATTGAAGTATTTCTTCTCCAGCCATGTGAATACCGACAGCGGTGGCGAAGCCTCCTCTACGGCGATCCGGGCGTTGGTGAAGAAATTGATTACGGCGGAAAACCCCGCCAAGCCGCTTAGCGACAGCAAGCTGGCCACGATGCTTTCCGATCAGGGGATCATGGTGGCACGGCGCACCGTTGCCAAGTACCGAGAGTCTTTGTCCATCCCGCCGTCAAATCAGCGCAAACAGTTGATTTGACCTCTATAGAGAAGGAAGACATTATGCAGCTCAACATTACCGGACACCACATCGAAATCACTGAACCAATGCGTGAGTTCGTGAACAATAAGTTCGCCAAACTCGAACAGTATTTTGATCGCATTAATCAGGTGTATGTCGTTCTCAGTGTGGAAAAAGTGCAGCAGATTGCAGAAGCAACGGTGCACGTGAATGGAGGCGAGTTGCACGCCACCTCGGAAAAAGAGGATATGTATGCCGCGATTGACTGCCTGATCGATAAACTGGCGCGTCAATTGAACAAACATAAAGACAAACTAAAGCAGCACTGACATTCGGGCCGCGATCGCCTCAGCGAACGCCGCTCAAATTGTAGTCCATTGGCTACCAGGCAACGTCGGCGCGTCCCCCCTGAAAGGGGCGCGCCGACCCGCCATCAGGGTTAAACCGGCGAAAAAAGCGATTCATCAGGCGTCATCGGAGCAGACAGTTTGCCAGCCACTTAGCGCCTCACTGGCTGGCGGCAAAAAGCCCGGTAAAGCGCTTAATGAGAGTTTTTTAAGTGAAGATGAGATGAACAACGAAATAATGCAATTAAGCTCGGTGTTAAACATCGAGTGCACCAAGAGCTCGGTACACTGCACCAGCAAGAAACGGGCGTTGGAAATTATCAGCGAATTGGCCGCTAAACAGCTCAACCTGCCGTCGCAGGTGGTGTTTGATGCCGTTCTCACCCGTGAACGCATGGGCAGCACCGGTATCGGCAACGGTATCGCGATCCCCCATGGCAAACTGGAAGAGGACACCCTGCGTGCCGTTGGCGTGTTTATCCGTCTGGAACAACCCATCGCCTTTGACGCCATTGATAACCAGCCGGTCGACCTGCTGTTTGCCTTACTGGTACCCGCCGATCAGTGCAAAACACATTTGCATACCCTGTCGCTGGTCGCCAAACGGCTGGCAGACAAAACCGTCTGCCGCCGCCTGCGCGCGGCACAGACCGATGAAGAGCTCTACCAGATTATCACCGAGTAATCGCGAGTTGGCGTGACTTTCAGCCATGAAAAAGCTAGTGTTTTACTGATAATGCATCCAGGCTGCGGCCTGGATAATAAAGATCCTAACGGTGGCGATAAACGCCATTGATATGCCAGGGGGAGTTGCCACATGGTGCTGATGATTGTCAGCGGCCGTTCCGGTTCAGGGAAGTCTGTCGCCCTACGGGCGCTGGAAGATATGGGTTTTTACTGCGTTGATAACCTGCCGGTGGTCCTGTTGCCGCAGCTTGCTCAGACGCTGGCCGAACGCAATACCTCTGCGGCGGTGAGCATCGACGTGCGTAACATGCCGGAATCACCGGAAGTATTCGAATACGCCATGACCCAGTTGCCCGAGAGTTTTTCACCGCAACTGCTGTTCCTTGATGCCGATCGCAATACCCTGATCCGTCGCTACAGTGACACCCGTCGCCTCCACCCGCTTTCTGCCAAAAATCTGTCGCTGGAAAGCGCGATTGATGAAGAAAGCGATTTGCTGGAACCTTTGCGTTCACGCGCCGATCTGATCATCGACACATCAGAGATGTCGGTGCACGAACTGGCAGAAATGCTGCGTACCCGCCTGCTGGGTAAACGCGAACGCGAATTGACCATGGTGTTCGAGTCCTTCGGCTTCAAACACGGTATTCCTATTGATGCCGACTATGTGTTTGACGTGCGCTTCCTGCCGAACCCGCACTGGGATCCGAAATTGCGCCCGATGACCGGCCTGGATAGACCGGTCGCCTCGTTCCTCGATCGCCATACCGAAGTGCATAACTTTATCTACCAGACGCGCAGCTATCTGGAGCTTTGGCTGCCGATGCTGGAAACCAACAACCGCAGCTATCTGACCGTGGCTATCGGCTGTACCGGTGGTAAACACCGTTCGGTGTATGTGGCCGAACAGTTGGCAGATTATTTCCGCTCACGCGGCAAGAACGTGCAATCACGCCACCGTACCCTGGAAAAACGCAAGCAATGACGGTCAAGCAAACGGTAGAAATCAAAAACCGGCTGGGCATGCATGCCCGGCCAGCGATGAAGCTGTTTGAACTGGTGCAGAGTTTTGACGCCGAAGTGCTGCTGCGTAATGACAGCGGCACCGAAGCGGAAGCCAGCAGCGTCATAGCGCTGCTGATGCTGGATTCCGCCCAAGGCCGCCAGATCGAAATCGAAGCTACCGGGCCGGAAGAACAACAGGCCCTGGCGGCGGTGATTGAGCTGTTTAATTCCGGCTTTGATGAGGATTAATCCTCCCCCCATCCCAGAATACCCTATGGATTTCAAGTTGCAGCTAGGCGGCAAGGGTGTTAATCCCCAGGAGCTTACTTAGGTAAGTGCCTGGGGTTCGCGCACGCAGCCAACAACACTGCGGCTTGCAAGACGACGGGTATGTTTAGTACCTCATCATCACCGATTTCAGCTCGGTGTAATGTTCGATAAACGCGCTGCCAAACTCGCGCCCGATCCCTGACGATTTCACCCCGCCGAACGGCAATGCCGGATCGAGGAAGGTGTGCATGTTGATCCACACCGTACCGGCTTCGATCCGTGGGATCATGCGCATCGCCTTGCTGAGATCGTTGGTCCACAGGCTGGCCGCCAGGCCGTAAGGCGAGTCGTTCATCATGGCGATCATCTGCTCTTCGTCGTCATAGGCCAGGAAAGTGCCCACCGGGCCGAAGGTTTCTTCCCGCATCAGCAGATCGTTTGGGCCAGTAGCGCGGATCGCCGTCGGGGCCACAAAGAAACCGGGGCCCGCAAGCGCATGGCCACCGCAGACAATCTGGCTGCCTTCGGCACGCGCCCGATCGAACAGGCCCAACACCTTGCGATAATGCGCTTCGTTGGCCAGCGGCCCCACTTCGGTGGTTTCATCCAGTGATGAACCGACCTTCATCGCCCCCAAACGCTGCGCCAGCTTTTCCAGCACTTCATCAATATGGCTGGCGGGCAGGTAAAAACGCTCGGCCGCGGCGCAGATCTGCCCCTGATTCAGATAACCCGCTTCGATGATACCGTCGACCATCTTATCGACTGAAACATCGGCCAGAAACGCCGCGCCATTTTTGCCCCCCAACTCCAGCGTGGTGCGCACAATCCCCTGCTCCATGGCCGCTTTACCTACGGCAATGCCCGTCGGCACCGAACCGGTAAAAGTCACCTTGGCACAATGTGGATGAGCGATCAGCGCCGGACCCAAGCGCGCACCGGAACCGTTCACCACGTTCAGCGCACCATCCGGGATCCCCGCTTCTTTTGCCAGTTCGGCCACCCGCAACATGGTCAGCGGCGTGTACTCACTGGGTTTTAATACTACCGTACAGCCGCAGGTCAGCGCCGCGGCCAGTTTCCAGATGGCGATCATGATGGAGAAATTCCACGGAATAATCCCCACCACCACGCCCAAAGGTTCACGCCGGGTGAAAGCGGTGTACTGTTCACCTCGGAAAGAAGGTAATGAAACGTTAAGCGTTTCCCCACTGATTTTGCTCGACCAACCGGCAAAGTAACGCAGGAACTGCGCGGCCATATCAATTTCCAGGCCCCGCGCCAGTTGAATGGTTTTGCCGGAGCACAGGCTTTCTAACTGCGCCAACTCTTCACGGTGCGCCTGTAACAGGTCGGCCAGGCGCGTCAGGCAGTTGCCACGCTCCATTGGCGAAACCTGCGCCCAAGCACCGTGGAAAGCAGCAAACGCCGCCTGCATCGCGGCATCAACCTCTTCCTGCCCACCTTCCATAACCTGAGCAATCGCCTGCCCGGTGGCCGGGTTAACCACCGCAAAACGTTCCGTTCCTGTTCCACTCAGTAACCGGCCGTTAATGTAGTGGCCATGATCGCGGCCCAGAAATGCCGTCACCTGTGGCAACAGTGTAATGTCAGTCATCGCATCGCCCTCTTACAGCGTTAGCCTTCGACAATCGCCAGATAGTGCTTAACAAAGCGATCGGAGGTAATTTCCCAGCGTACCGGGGTGCCTTTTTCCACAAACCAGGAATCACCGGCTTGATAATGCACCGATTCACCGGTGTTTTCGTTGGTCAGCGTGGCGCTGCCTTCCCATACGGTGGCATGTTCATTAAATGGATACTCCATCACGAACGCGCCGCGGGTGCAGCTAAAGACACCGCAGTTCAGGTTGTCTGACGGTTCACCGAAAATCATCGCCACACCAACGTTAGGTTCACCGGCAACGACCGTTGCCCCCAGATTGCTGACGCTGCCGATTTGCAGCAGTTCTGGTAACGCTTGCTTAAGCAGTAATGGTTTCATGGTTTTTCCTTTTAAAATCAATGATGGGGTTTCCCCTCACCCTAACCCTCTCCCCAAGGGAGAGCAGCTGTGTTTAAAGTCAATGGGTGATGATTAATTTGTCACCCATTGCCTATTATCTCGCAGCATCGCGTTTAATATCGTTAACAGCTTTCTGATGCACGCGG